>CAZAUB010000081.1:0-3739 GCA_964488195.1 uncultured Methylobacter sp.
AGCAGGTTTCCGGGTAGTTTTGCAACAAGCTTTGATAAATGGCATCAAGACTTGCATCGCTACGGGTGGGTTCATGATGGGTGAAAAATAGTTTTTTTGCGTTGGCGGCGGTAGCCAGTTTGATCCCTAAATCATAAGTACCATGCCCCCAACCTTGTTTGGAGGCATATTCCTCGTCGGTATAGGATGAGTCGACAATCAACGCATCGACATCTTTCATGGATCGGACGACTTCGTCCCATTTTGCATCGACAAAAGACTGAAATTCAGCGTATTCATCATCTTCCAGATCATAGATGTTGAGCTGCGGTTCGTAATCGCCGGTAAAAAAAATCGATTGCCCGTCGCAATCGATTCGATAGCCGAAATTTAATACCGGATGATTGAGTACAATGGGGGTAATTGTGGCGCTGCCTACATTGACCGGTACACCCGGTTTGACTGTGGCGTATTCAATCCGGGCATTCAGCTGTGCTTCCCGTATCGGAAAGAAGCTGTATTGCAACTGTACAGAAAGTGCTCGATTGATGGTTTCATTGGTTACCGGGTCAATTCCGCCGTAAATATTAATCTGATTGTTGGGGATAAAAATGGGGATAAAGAAGGGTAGGCCCTGTATATGATCCCAGTGGGTATGGGTAATGAAGATATGCGCCTGGATGGGCATTTCTTTCAGCAGATTTTGTGCAAGTGCGTGTATGCCGGTGCCGGCGTCAAGAATGATCAAATCATTGTCATTGGTTCTGATTTCTATGCAGGTGGTATTGCCGCCGTATTTAAGCGTATTGGAACCCGGTGTTGGTATAGATCCTCTAACGCCCCAGAATTTAAATTTCATTGTTGCCCCCGCACTACACGTTAATAAAAGATTGAGCTTCTGTTTTGACGGATTCCAAATTTCCTAAAGCGTCACACAGGGTAGTGAGGTTCAGGCCAAAGCGGGTGACAATGGATTCTGGGAAGTCTTCTATCAGGGGATTGCCGCCATCGCCGAATTGCATGTGTTTGCTGATTTGATTCGCGGCAAAAACGCAGTCCCGCAAGGCATTCTGGCTAGGGCCGAGATCATGATGATGAGCGATGGCGTCAATTAACGTCTCGGATAGTTCCCATTTTTCAGCCAGCATTTTTCCGGCCTGTGTATGACTAAGGCCGATAAATTCGAGTTCGGTCTGATGCAGGGGCAGCTGTTGTTCTTTGCTCTTTTCCAGTGCGAGTTTAAATTCATCCGGCATAAACTCAGCGAACACCACTTTTCCAAAGTCATGCAGTAACCCGGCAACAAAACAATCGCTACATTCTATTGCAGATAGACCTATGCGTTCAGCAAGCATTTTGCTGATTGCTGCGGTGGACAAAGAATGCAACAGGAAATTGGAAGTATTGAAATTGGCCTTGTTATTGGCATTCAGCATGCCCATTGCTGCAACGCCTAAAGCTATGTTTTTTATGGTATTTAGACCAATAAATACGACCGCTCGTTGCACCGAGGTGACTTTTTGAGGCAGGCCGTAAAAAGATGAATTAATGGACTTAAGAATTTTAACGGTCATGACCGGGTCGCATTCAATAACGCGGACAATATCTTTTGCTGAAGCGTTGATGTCTGATGTTAATTGCACCACCTGTTGAACACTTTTAGGAAAAGCGGGCATTTTTTCAACGAGGACGATGAGTTTTTCGTTTTTTGAGTTTGTCATACCAAAATTCGTTAAAAAATAATCAACAAGTAAAGTATAGCATTTGTAGGGGCGAATTCATGCATGACTTCCCTGTCATGCACCCTTCGGGCCAGTGCAAATCTGCTCCCGGCAGATTTGTCATTCGTCTTTGGGCGGATACCCACACGGGGCACTAGTAAATCTGCCCCTACAATTAGTGAGCTTCGTCCCAATTATTACCTATGCCTATATCGACAATCAGCGGCACATCAAGGTCGGCTGCCGCACACATCAGGGTTCTGATATTCGCCGCGCAGTCGTCTACCTGATCTTCGATAATTTCAAACACCAGCTCGTCATGTACCTGCATAATCATTTTGGCGTCCGGGTTTTCTAGGTACAGCCATTGGTCGGCGGCAATCATGGCGCGTTTAATGATGTCGGCCGCAGTGCCCTGCATCGGGGCATTGATAGCCGTGCGTTCGGCGTATTGGCGGCGCGCCGCGTTGCGTGAGTTTATTTCCGGCAAATAGAGCCGTCTGCCGAATAAGGTTTCAACATAGCCTTGTTCGCGGGCAAGTTCCCTGATGCTGTCCATATAGTTTTTGACGCCCGGATAACGGGCAAAATATAAATCGATATACGATTGCGCCTGATTGCGCGACAGGCCCAGTTGTTGTGCCAGGCCAAAGGCCGACATGCCGTAAATCAGGCCAAAATTGATGGCCTTGGCAGAACGGCGTAAATCGGTGGTGACTTGTTCTGGCGCAACGCCAAACACTTCGGCCGCCGTGGCCCGGTGCACGTCCTGTCCTTCGGTAAAGGCTTTCAACAAGCCGGGATCAGCCGATAAATGCGCCATGATGCGTAATTCGATTTGCGAATAATCGGCGGCGACGATTTTTTTGCCTGCGGGGGCGATAAACGCCTGCCGGATTTTGCGGCCTTCCTCGCTACGTATCGGGATGTTTTGCAAATTGGGGTCGGAGGAAGACAGCCTGCCTGTTGCGGCTACCGCCTGATGATACGAGGTATGAATCCGACCTGTTGTCCCGTCAACCTGTTGCGGCAGTTTGTCGGTATAGGTTGATTTTAGCTTGCTTAAACTGCGGTACTCCAGGATCAGCTTGGGCAGCGGGTAATCAATGGCCAATTCCTGTAGCACCGATTCTTCCGTGGAGGGCTGGCCTTTGGGCGTTTTTTTTAATACCGGCAGCTTTTGCTGATCGTAGAGGATGTCCTGGATTTGTTTGGGCGAACCCAGATTAAAGGTCTGTCCGGCCAGATCGTGAGCGTGTTGTTCAAGGGAAATAATCTGGCTGGACAGTTCAAGACTTTGTTGCGCAAGCATTGCAGCGTCGATTAATACGCCATTGTTTTCAATGCGTGCCAGCACGCTAATCAGCGGGACTTCCATTTCTGTATATAGCTCAAGCAATCTTGGCTGCTGCGCCAGTTTGGCTGACAGCACCTGATGCAGTTGCAGCGTAATGTCGGCGTCTTCTGCGGCGTAAGGTGCGGCCTGTTCTATAGGCACTTCCTGAAAGCCTATTTGTTTGGCGCCTTTCCCGGCCACATCCTCATAATGGACGGTTTCAACGCCCAGATATTCTTTAGCCAAATCATCCATATTGTGCTTGGTCGCGGTGCTGTTTAGCACATAAGATTCGAGCATGGTGTCGTGAGCAATGCCGCGTAATGCGATGCCGTGATTAGCCAGCACATGCATGTCGTATTTCAAGTTTTGCCCGAGTTTGGCTTTATGCGGGTTTTCCAGCACAGAGCGCAATTTTTCCAGTATTTCAGAGCGGTCAAGCTGATTCGGTACGCCGGGATAGTCATGGGCTAAAGGCACATAGGCGGCTGTGCCTGGCGTTACCGCAAAGGACACGCCGACTATCTGCGCCTTGCTGTAATCCAGGCTGGTGGTTTCGGTGTCGAACGCAAACAATTCGGCTTGATCCAGTTGAGCTAGCCAGTCGTTAAAGTGTTGCTTGGTTAACACTGTTTGATAATTGGAATCTATTTTTTCGGGTTTGGCTTCGGGCTGCGCTGCTTCAACAGGGCCTGTCCTGAGC
>CAZAUB010000081.1:3839-8701 GCA_964488195.1 uncultured Methylobacter sp.
GCCTGTCCTGAGCGTAGTCGAAGAGCCTGTGCTGAGCTCAGTCGAAGCATCCAGCGTTTTTAACCAAGACGAAAAGCTCAGTTCAGCCAATAAGTTTTTCAGTTCCGCCTTGTCCATCGGTTGCTGTTTCAGGTCTTCGATGCTGTAAGGCAAATCCAGGTCGCATTTAATGGTGGTGAGTTGCTTGGCTAAAGGCAGTTGATCCAAACTGGCGCGCAAGTTTTCGCCGATTTTGCCGGAGATTTCATCCGCATGGGCGATCAGGTTTTCCAAGGTCTGGTATTGCTCCAGCCATTTTGCCGCCGTTTTAGGGCCGACTTTAGGTATGCCGGGAATATTGTCGACGGTGTCGCCTATCAGGGCCAGGTAGTCGATAATTTGTTCCGGCTTGACCCCGAATTTGTCGATAACGCCTTGAATATCCATGCGCGTGTTGGACATGGTGTTTTCAAGGATTATATGTTCTGTGACCAGCTGCGCCATATCCTTGTCGCCGGTGGAAATAATCACGTCATAGCCTTGTTGCTCGGCGTGTTGCGCCAAGGCTCCCAGCACATCGTCGGCTTCCACGCCGGACTCGATAATCAACGGCAAACCCATCGCACGAATCAGGTTGTGCAGCGGGGCAATCTGCACCCGCAAATCATCAGGCATGGGCGGTCGATGGGCTTTGTACTGATCGTAAAGCTCATTGCGAAAGGTTTTACCCGATGCATCGAAGACCACGGTGATGTAGTCGCTGTGATAGTCGGCGATCAATTTGCGCAGCATATTGCTGACGCCGTAAATTGCGTTGGTGGGTTCGCCGTTTGCGTTGGTTAGCGGAGGAATGGCATGGTAAGCGCGGAACAAGAAAGATGAGCCGTCAACCAGGATCAGGCGTTTCCTTTGGATTAGCTCAGGACAGGTTTGGGTTTGTTGGGACATAAGGATTTAGGTGCAAGGTTAAAGGTGCAAGGCGTCAGGTTTTACGCTTAACATCGACGATATTAGGCAATTGACTTATTTTATTAAGCACTTGGCTTAACTGATCGGTATTTTCAATTTGAATAGTCAAATTGAGTAGCGCTGAAAAATCGGGGTGCGTGTCCAGAGCCGCGTTGGAAATATGGATTTTTGCCTGGGCTAAAATCTGGGTAACGTCATTAAGCAAATTATGGGAGTTAAAGGCATGGATAACAATAGGCACAGCATAGCTGGCCTTTTTTGCGCCCCAGTTAACCGAAATGAGCTGGGCTTGTTTTTCGGGATCCAGGTGCAAGATGTTTTCGCAGTCTTTGCGGTGGATAGTAATGCCTTTTTTATGGGAAATATAGCCGATAATGTCATTGCCCTGAACCGGGGAGCAACAGTGGGCAAACGAGGTCAGGACATTGTCAATGCCGGCTACAGAAATGACTGATTTAGCCTCGGGCTTTTTGCGCTGAATGGGGGCTGGCTGAGCTTCCAATTCAGGCACCTTAAAAAACGCCGCAAGCTGGCGGCTGTTAATATCGCTCCGGCCTATGGCTTCGAGCAGCTTATCGGTGTCCGGCTGATGAAAATGTTTAGCCAGATCCGCCAGATTGAGCATTTTTAACCCCAGTCGTTGGCTTTCCTTGTCCAGAATAGCCTTGCCGGTAGCCATATTCTGGGCTTGTTGCTGATTTTTAAACCAGCTTTTGACTTTGCCGATCGCAGCCGATGTCTTTAAATAGCCCAGATTGAGGTCGATCCAGTTGTGATTGGGGCCGCCCTCTTTTGCAGTCAATATTTTCACCTGCTCACCGGATTTTAAGGTGTAGGTCAGCGGCACAATGCGGCCGTTGATTTTTGCCCCGCGGCAGCGGTGTCCTATTTCGGTATGGATGGCATAGGCAAAATCCAGCGGCGTAGAGCCTCTAACCAGGTCGATTAATTTGCCGGCCGGTGTTAAAACGTAAACCCGATCATTAAATAATTCGCTGCGAAAGCTTTCCGACAGCGCTTCATCGCTGCCTTCCTTTCGGCTACGCTCAGGACTGGTTTCGTCCAGCAACTTGCGCAAAGAGGCGATGTTTTTTTCGATGGCTGCGTCATGCTTGCCGCCTTCTTTGTAAGACCAGTGCGCAGCAACCCCGAGTTCGGCAAAGTCGTGCATTTGCTGGGTGCGGATTTGTACCTCTATACGATTGCCGCCGGGGTCGATAATGACGGTATGCAAAGACTGGTAACCGTTTTCTTTAGGATTGGCGATGTAATCGTCAAATTCCTTGGGAACGGTTTGCCAAAGGCTATGCACAATACCTAAGGTGGCATAACAGGCGGTCAGATTGTCAACAATAACGCGCACCGCTAACAGGTCATAAAGTTCGTCTATGTCCAGTTGCTTGCGGCGCATTTTTTTCCAGATACTGTAAATATGCTTAGGGCGACCGGAAATCTCGGCAGAAATCGCCGCTTCGGCGAGTTTTTTCTGCAACAGGGCAATAAAGTTATTAATACAGTTTTCCCGCTGTACGCGGTTCTCGGTCAGCGACTTGGCAATACGGCGATAGGATTGGGGCTTCAAATAGCGGAAGGCCATATCCTCCAGCTCCCATTTTAGCTGATGAATACCCATGCGGTTGGCAATCGGCGCATAAATGTCCAGCGTCTCCTGGGCAATAAAGCGCCTCAGCTCATACGATTCCTTGGGTAAAACCTTAAGCCGTTGAACCCGGTAAGCCAGCTTGATTAACACGGCGCGGACATCCTGGGTCATGGACAGCAGCATTCGGCGCAAGGTTTCCGTTTGACTCGGCTGGTCGGTCATTTCCAGGGAATAAACGGTTAACTTATTCAGCCAGTTAACATCGTCAACCAGCGTTGCAACCGTTGCGCCAAACTGTTGTTTAATATTGGGCTTTGGACTTAGATCGGCTAAACGCGGATCGCTTAAGATCGCGGCGAGGATGGTGTCCAGATCGATATTAAAATCCATCAAAATTGCCGCCACCTCGACGCCTTTGGGGCGGAAATAATGAGGATCTTCAGGAATTTGCGCAATAATCGCCAGCGCCCGATTTATCTGTTCGGCATCAGGAGCGGAAAATCCGCTAAAAAGCTGTTTATTCGGCTCGGTGTTTTTTTGCATCGGCTGGTTATAAGCGATTAAAAAAGGTGGCAATCATGATAAACTGATAATCGTTAATTAGGGCATAAAATCGCCTTGTTGATTGAAGGTTACGTCATCTGTCTAGCTTTTTTCTAAAAAGTATCATTAAAATTTAAACGCACACAGGTCAAATTAAAACGATGAATAATCCAAACAAACAGGAAATGAGTCCGAATTTTCCTCCGCAATATGGTTATCCAGGAATGTATCAACAGGAAGATGAAATAGATTTATTTGCCGTATTTTTTGCGCTAGTTGACCAGTGGCGATGGCTGGCGGGCATAACTTTTGTCGGCACACTGATAGCTGTTGTCATTGCGCTGGGCGTGCCAAAAGCTTATGAAGTTGAAGCGCGTTTGGTGCAGCCAACTCAGGCGGATGTACAGGCCATTAATGTAAGAGGATATTCTAGTAAATTTACGCAACAGGAGTTGCTTAACAAATACTACGCTCGATTAAAGTCGGCCGATCATTTTAAGGATTTTATTGTAAAAAACGGCTGGCTGCATAAGCTTAATCCCGATGCGTCTGCGCCAGAAGATCAGCAGTTTGCAGGCATATACGAAGATTTCAGCACAGAAGTCCTGGAGCCTAAAAAACCAAAGGGAGCGCAAGATGATTTGTCGCCGACCTTGCTGGGCGTCAAATTTTTATCCAAAGATGAAGCGCTGGGCGTAACGCTGGTTAATGATTACATAAACCATACCAGTCAAAATATGCTCAAAACCATAGCTGAGGAAGGGAAAGCGCTTAGAGACTTGGAAAAAGAAAGTATTGAACTGAAAATCGCCGCCTTACGAAAAAAAGCCGCGATGGAGCGGGCGACCAAAGCAGTCGAATTAGCTTCGGCCTATGATATTGCCGCAGCCATGGACATCAAAAAACCGACAACACTACAGTTGTTTTCACAAAAACAGGAGGAGCGGTCCCGGTCAATGATGAATATCGGAGCCCCAGACCAAAATGTGTTGGCGCTGATGGGAACGGAATATCTGCAAAATGAAATGAAAGGTTTGCGTGACAGAGTCAGTGTCGACTCATTTATTGAGCAGATTCCGGAATTAAAAAAACAGCTGGCGAATCAGAAAACCGAGGCGGAAATTGACGCATTTAAAAGCTTAGTGGTCAATGATCCTTATATTAAAGAACTCCCTGACTTGATGAGTCGATTGTCCGAGCTTGATCAACTGAGCTTTGATTTTAATAATGCCCAGAGTTTTCGTTTCGATAAAACGGCGATGATGACAGGCAAGGCTAAGAAATCCAATAAAAGGCTGATTGTTGCTTTGGGCTTTGTATTAAGCGCCATGATGGCTGTTTTTTATGTGCTGATCATGAATGCGTACAGAAAGCGTTTGGCAGAAAGCTAAACGTTTAACAGGGATGTATAGAAAATGAAAATCACTATATTCGGCAGCGGCTATGTAGGGCTGGTAACCGGCACCTGTCTTGCGGAAGTCGGCAACGATGTTACCTGTGTCGATATCGATGAAGTAAAAATTGCGAAGCTGCAACAGGGCATTATTCCGATATATGAACCGGGACTCGAAGTCATGGTCAAAGAAAATCAATCGGAAGGGCGATTGAGATTTACTGCCGATATTAAGGAGGCTGTAGATCATGGCGTGTTTCAATTTATAGCCGTGGGTACGCCGCCGGATGACGATGGCTCAGCAGATTTGCAATACGTGTTGGCGGTTGCCAAGAGCATAGCCGAGAATATGGACGAGTATCGGGTGGTGATTGA
>CAZAUB010000082.1:0-8674 GCA_964488195.1 uncultured Methylobacter sp.
ATACCATGAACTGGCATGAATCACTGGTAGCCGATAAGCATTGCATCGGCGGCATTCCCGGTAATCGCACTTCCATGCTGGTCGTGCCTATTGTTGCCGCGCACGGCATGTTGATACCGAAAACTTCCAGCCGCGCGATCACCTCACCGGCGGGTACGGCCGACACCATGGAAGTGCTGGCCGAGGTTAATCTTACGCCGGATCAACTGCACGACATTGTGCGTCAGGAGCGTGGCTGCCTAGCCTGGGGCGGCACGGCCAAACTAGCGCCGGTCGATGATATGCTGATTTCCGTTGAACGCCCGTTGGGCATCGATTCTCAGGGACAAATGGTGGCATCTATTTTGTCCAAAAAACTGGCTGCCGGTTCCACGCATCTGATTATCGATATTCCGGTCGGCCCTACCGCTAAAGTGCGGCACATGAATCAGGCGCTGGCCTTGCGTAAACTCTTTGAATTTGTCGGCGACCGGCTCAACATTCATCTGGAAGTGATGATTACCGACGGCCGCCAACCAATAGGGCGGGGCATAGGCCCGATACTGGAAGCCCGTGACATTATGCAGGTGTTGCAAAATGATCCCGATGCGCCCGCCGATTTACGCCAGAAGTCCTTGCAGCTGGCCGGAAGGATCATCGAATTCGATCCCGATGTGCGCGGCGGACAAGGCTATGCCATTGCCCGCGACATCCTCGAATCGGGTCGGGCCAACGCCAAAATGAATGCCCTGATTCAGGCACAGGGTGCAAAACCGATCGACCTGCGCCCCGGCAGTCTTTGTCATGAGGTTGTTGCCTGTTGCGACGGCGTAGTTACGAGTATCGACAACTTTCAAATGGCAAAAATCGCCCGGCTTGCCGGTGCGCCGATGATGAAAAAAGCAGGCGTCGATTTATTAAAAAAACTGGGCAATCCGGTCAAAAAAAACGACATCTTATATCGCATTTATGCCGAATTCCCTGCCGATTTTAAATTCGCCCAGGATTTGGCTACTCAAAACAATGGCTATACGATAGGTAGCGATGAGCAAATCATTAAATCCTTGATTGCCTTTTAACTTAGCCCATGATGATACTCGCCTTCCCCGACTACTTAAGTCAGGCACAACGCCTATCCGCCCGGCTTGATGTGCCGTTGGTCGAGGTAGTCCTACATCATTTTCCTGACGGCGAAAGCTTGATCCGCCTGCCGCCGTCACTGCCTGAACACCTTATTGTGTGCCGCAGTCTTAATCAACCCAACGACAAGTTGATCGAGTTGTTACTGTGTGCCACCACCGCACGGGAATTAGGCGCTAAACGACTCACCCTGGTCGCGCCTTATTTAAGCTATATGCGCCAGGACATCGCCAACCAGCCCGGCGAGGCGATCAGCCAGCGCATCATCGGCAAACTGCTTGCAGCGTTGTTTGACGATGTGCTGACTGTAGACCCGCATCTGCATCGTATTTCGTCATTAACCCAAGCGATTCCGATAAAAAACGCGATCAGCCTTACCGCTGCTGATGAAATCGGGGTTTTTCTAAATCAACAATTCAAACATGCGGTATTGTTGGGGCCGGACAGCGAATCGGAACAATGGGTCGGAGCCATCGCAGGCAACATCGGTTTCGATTACGCGATTGCCGATAAAAATCGGCTCGGCGACAAACAGGTTGAAATGACCTTGCCGGATAGGGATTTCTGTAACCACCCCGTGGTTATCATCGACGACATCGCCAGCACCGGCAGGACGCTCGCCAAAGCGGCCGGACTGCTGCAAGCCAGAGGCTGCCAAGACATCTATGCTATCGTCACCCATGCGCTGTTTTGCGACGATGCTTACGCTCATATCCTTAAAGCGGGTGTCAAAACCATCTGGAGTACCGACAGCATCGACCATCCGAGCTCCTGTATCAAGCTTGACACCCTGCTGGCGGACGCGATTAAGACAATTACTTGATAAAGCGTTGACAGACCCGAGGCCAGTTAATAGACTGAGGCCTTTTTTACAGCAATGATAGCCAGCAAGCTTGCCGAACATTGTTCACCGATTTAACAACTTTTTAAGAGGGCTTAAATTTATGCGTATTAAAAACTGGCTGATTGCCGCCTTATGTCTTGTATCACCTTCACTCTATGCACATACCGGTGGACATATAGAACACAGTTTGATCAGCGGTTTACTGCATCCTTTAACCGGCATCGATCATTTTCTGGTGTTAATGGCGGTGGGCTTGATTGCGGCTAAACAGGGCGGCAAAGCGGTGTTTGCATTTCCAGCTGTTTTTCTGGTATTGATGGCGGCCGGAGCTTTGTTTAATGCTGTGGCGGTGCAAATACCGTTTGTTGAATCATTAATCGCCTTATCGTTGGTAGTGTTTGGTTTACTGGTCATCGCGAAGGATGGGCCTCGTACCTCAGCCCATCTTATAATCTTCTTTTTGGGGGCATCGGTTTTTGCTGTTTTTCACGGTTATGCCCATGCCGCAGAAATTCCGGCCGATTCCAGTGCCGTGTTGTATTTCTCGTCGTTAATGCTGATGAGTCTGGTCATTTGCTTGGTCGGCTGCGTTATTGGGCTAACTACAGGCAAACGTATTAACTACCTGTTTTCATTGATATGCTTAGGCAGCGGCTTGTATTATTTAGCTGCCGGTTAGTAAGCCAATTATCAAGAAGACATGTTCCGCTAAATAGAGAGTTGTTTAAAATAGCCAACCCGGTAAAAGCTATTTTCCCAGCTACAGTCGAAAGAATTAATCCCGCATAAAACCGGGGCGGCTTGTCCGCCCCGCCATTTCCTGAACCAGGATAAGTAACATTGTGTAATACCAATAAAGACGTTGTGTCGGCAAGAATCGATTATATCGATGCCTGGCGGTTTCTGGCCGTTGTCATGGTCATTCAGTCGCATATTTTTGTTTATAGCGGCTTAAAGGTAACGCTCTTAGTCCCTTATTTAGACCCGCTGGATCGGCTCGGTGAGCTGGGGGTTTTGATCTTTTTTGTGATCAGCGGTTTTGTGATTTGTTCCGGTCTTGTAGCCGAAAAAAGCAGGACGGGCACGATTTGTTTGCCCGCATTTTATGTGCGTCGATGTTATCGGATCATTCCGCCACTTTGGCTGTACCTATCCAGTCTTTTGCCGCTTGACGCAGTCGGCATTATTGAAATTTCGCCGCAACAAGCGCTCACCTCGGCCTCGTTCTTATGCAATATGCCGTTTCCTGATGGTTGTTCGTGGTTTGCAGGGCACACCTGGACGCTGGCTTATGAAGAACAGTTCTACCTGATTTTTCCGCTGCTGATGCTGTTTGTGCCGCTGCTTAATAACAGCGTGCGCTTTGGTTTGGCAATAGGCGGACTGATCATTGGTTCGGTGTTATTGAACAGGACGGGTCATCTGTTTTTGGGCGAATATTTGATGTACTTTATTTTTCTGCTCACCGGTTGCTGCTGTGCCCTGTTGCCTGAAAATATCATCAGCCGCATTCGCCAGATGCACATTGCAGCTTGGTTAATCGTTATAGCGCTGCTGCTTATTGGTATAGGCTATTTGCCGGTAGGCATCGAAAAACAGGTCAAGGCGGTCTGTTACCCTGTGCTGATTCTACTGATGGTGCTGGGTACGCCCACACAGGTTAAATCGATTGCTGTTGTTTTTAAAAACAGAGGATTATGCTACTTAGGGAGAATATCCTACACGGTGTATTTGTGGCAGGAATTGGTGACCGGGAATTACGTCGGCTGGTTAACCTTCGTTTACATCGCTGTTGTTTTTGCGTTCGCCATGATTTCGTATCGGTACATTGAGTTGCCGTTTCAAAGAACAGCCACGTTGATGTCTAATGACCTGAAGGCAGCCGCTGTCGTCGCATCGTTAACCGAATATAAACGAGATCAACAATGCTAAACCCTCGCCCGGAAAGGCTGAGGGTTCTATACGGTTAACTATTCCGTCTTCGCTGCAAAACTATGCACCCATACCAGAGCGTCGGCTTCCCAGCTCATCCCGGCATGCATTTTCAAGATAATATCCCGGTACATATCAAGACTTGGATAACCTTCTGCCCTGGCATCGGCATCGGTCATATCCCCTAAACGCTGACGTTTTAAATCGGTAACAACAAAAGTCATCCCGTCCAGGTCGAAGGTTTCGCCGGGCCAGCCATATACGCCGTCACGACGCTGCTGTGTTTTCATTCCGGCCTTTGTCGCTTCTACCAATTTCGCATGAGTGACCAGCCGGTCTATCGAACAGGTTTTCTCGGGGTAAGCATTCATTGTTGATCCTAATCTCAATAAAAAGTTCTATTGTACACCAAGCGATCCAGTCCTGAAGCTGCTGGCAACAGCGATTTTTCATATTGCCTAAACTAATTCCGATGTCAGCCGATAACTTTGCAGAAACAAACTTTATCTCAGGGGGCAAAGCTAATGATCATAAAAAATTCCGCCATCCAGTTAACCAGCCAGCATCAATTCTTAAAGAGCTCTCAAGAGTCCGAGTCGTTACGGGTCTGGAAAACCCAGGAGCCGCCAGTGGACACGCTTAGCCTAAGTGATTCCGCCCAAACACTTAAAGCCGAGAAACAATCATTGGATCTTAGCGGCGCGCTTGATGCTAACGAGGGCATTAAGTTTCTTATTGTAAAGCGCATGGTTAAACAATTAACCGGTTATGATTTCAAACTGTTTTCACCGCGTGAATTGACGGGCAATACGGATACTGGAAGCACAAATGTTGAGATATCAACAACGCCTCCGCCGCCTGTAAATCAACAGCCCTCTGCGGGTTTCGGCCTTGTTTATGAACATCATACCGCTTACCAGGAGTCTGAAAGCACCAGCTTTTCGGCTACCGGTATCATCGAAACACAAGACGGAAAAAGTATCGCATTTTCAGTCAAATTGAATTTGAGCCGAGAATTTCGTTTGGAAACCAATCTTTCCATCAAGGCTGGCGATCCTGAAAAGAAAGTCGATCCCCTTGTTATCAATTTTGACGGCAATGCGGCGGAACTGTCACAAATACGCTTTGAATTCGATATTGATGCCAACGGCACGACTGAACAAATTGCCACACTAAGACCGGGCAGCGGTTTTCTGGCGCTGGATAAAAATCAGGATGGCGTTATCAATAATGGCTCTGAACTGTTCGGCCCGAATTCCGGCAACGGATTTGCAGAGCTGGCCAAGTATGACAGCGACAACAATGGTTTTATTGACGAAGCCGACCCAATCTATAACAGCTTAAGAATATGGCAACGACACGAGGACGGCAGTCAGCAACTTATTGCCTTAGGGGATAAAAACATAGGCGCGATCTATCTGGGACACGCCACCACACCGTTTCAACTGCGCACCGCCGATAACCAATCGTTGGGGGAAATTACCGATACCGGCGTTTATTTAACCGAAGACGGCAAAACCGGAACCATTCAGCAAATTAACTTGACTGTATAAAAAGAGCTGCCGGATAGAGCTTGTTGGTATAGGTGTTCGTACTAATGAACCTCATCGGCATATTTTGTTAACCTATAAGTGACAAGAACGGCTGGATGCCATGTTTTGTCGCATTATCTCTCTTACAAAGACCACCTGGGCTTACCCCTCTTTCTCTCTGAGGTGGTCTTTTTTTTGACGGTCACCCTGTTTGGGATAACCGCCCGGTTGCTTTCCATTATACCCGTGCAAGCTTTTTACTTTGCCCATGAGCCATCAGCAGGTTGCGCCCAGTAACACTTACTCTTCTTGGGTTGTCTGATACTTTTGCCGTCAAAACGGGATGTCGTCATCATACGGCGCATCAAAATTATCATGGCTAGGGGCTTGTTGGGCAGATGACTGGCCTTGCGCACCAGAAGATTGATAATTTTGTTGCGGCGGCTGGCTTGACTCGTTTCTTTTGCCGACCAAATCAATAATATTGGCGTTAAGCTCCAGGCTGGTTTTAGTCGAGCCGTCTTGTGCCCGGTATTCATTTTGACTCAGTTCGCCCGAGACAAACACCTGTTGGCCTTTTTTCAGGTAATTTTGCAGCTGTCCTTCGGCGCGCTTACCCCACACTGCACACCTGATCCATAGTGTTTGTTGTTTATCGCCAAAGCCGATATTGTTGGCTACGGTAACGTTCAATACCGCCTGACCTGAGGGCAAATATCTGACTTCCGCATCACGGCCGACTGTGCCGGTAAAACTAAATACATTGCTCATTTTTTTTCCATTCATGGTTAAATTAATAATAGGGCTATTATCAACTGGTTCCATCAAAAAGAAAATGCTAAACCTCAGACCGGGTGCGATTATAAAGTGCGGTTTTTAGGTTAATCCTAGAAAAATCATTTGATCCACGAAAAGCACGAAAACATTCAAATAGATAACGAAAGTGTGAATCGTCATCCAAAAGGTGAATGACTGTGTGTAATACAACATTCTGATTTCTTTCGTGTCTTTCGTGGACTAACTGCGGCTTTTAGGTTAATGAAAGAAAGTATCGTCCTCGCTATCCGGCAACAAGGGCTCTCCCGGAATCTTCTTTTCTTCCATTGCCCATTCTCCCAGGTCAATCAATTTACAGCGTTCGGAGCAGAAGGGTTTGGATAATTGTTCAGGAACCCAGGGTACAGAACATCCGCAGTTAGGGCATTTTACAATAAGCGGTTTGTCGGATGCCGACATCAGAAGAGGCAGCAGGTTAAGGAAAAAGGAATGTCGTCAGGACTTTGTGTCGGACGTTTGTTGTCGGAGGATGGCTCCATGAACCGGATGGTGCAACGGTGTTTGCCGCCGCTGATTTCTGCAAAGCAGCGGATGGATTTATCCAGGCTTACTTTAAGCAGTTGGTGGGGCTGGTTGGTATCCAGTAGAAATTGAAAAAAACCGGCTTCAGCAACCTCTTGAGTAGGTGAGCTGCAATGTCGTATAAAATTAAGGATCAGGTCAATCGCGATACGAATGTCGGCAAATGGCCTGATCCAGTGTTCCATATCTCTTAACCGAATGGCTTCATCCTGCTCCAGCCAGTAATGGAATTCGGGTAAATCAAAAGAACAGGTTCCGCCAGGGATGGAACTGCGTTGCGCTATGCTCTGGAATAAGTCGCTTTCCATGACATGGGTGCCGATTTTTCCGTTAGTGGCGTAGAGTTTTTTGCTGGTTTGATTTAATTGGCTAAGCAGTTCTTCCAGTTTTTGGGTGTCGACGCTCTGGTTATGGGCGATTTTATTCAGCACGTTAGCATGGCGATCCAGTTCTTTCAGTATTTCCGATTTTAGATCATTGCGTCTGAAAATGGTCATGATGTCGAGCAGCGCGCTAAGCGCAGCGCGTTTGTCGGCGACCGTCTCCCCCGTTAAAAAATGGTTGAATTGTTGGAACAGCTGTTCTAGCCGTATGAAAACCCGGATGCGTTCATTGAGTGGAAATTCATAGGTAATAGTGGTGTTCACAGACAAATTAATCCCGGCTGGTGCTGATTGAAAGATACAAATTGTGCAGTTTTTTTACCTGTTCTGCAAGTCCAGAATCAGCAACTGAATTATCAATCAGGTCATCGGCCTTTGCTTTCCTGAATGCGCGCGATACCTGACTGTCAATTATGGATTGTATTCTTTCACTGGTCAGGTTATCACGAACCTTAACGCGTTCAATCTGTGTTTCAACAGGGCAGTCGATAACCAGTATCCGGTCAACAAGATGAGTCATGTCGGTTTCGAATAATAATGGGATACTTATAATGCAATAGGGGACAGCGATTAGCGGCTCAAGTTCTGCCTGTAAGGTTTTGTAGATTAAGGGGTGAAGTATCGATTCAAGTTTTTGTTTCTGTTTGGGACTGGAAAAAACCCGTTCCCTGAGATTTTTTCTATTCAACGAGCCATCCGGGTTGAGAATGGCAGTGCCAAATTCCTGTTGTATTTGAGCCAGTGCAGGTTGTCCTTTTTCGACCAGTCGGTGGGCTATTTCGTCAGCATCCAGCACCGGGACATGTAGGTCGGCGAAAATTTTGGCAACCGTCGACTTTCCACAGCCTATGCCGCCGGTGAGTCCGACTTTCAGCATGACCTTATAGGCCTACGGTTGCCAAATAGAGTTGGTTGAGGTCATTTCCCCATAACAGCGCGATCCAGCCGGCGGCAGCCAAATAGGGCCCAAAGGGGATGGGTACGTTATGATCGTGTTTGACAAAAATGATCATACCCACCCCAATGACTGCACCGACCAGCGATGATAACAAAATGATAATCGGCAGGTATTGCCAGCCCAGCCAGGCACCGAATAAAGCCAGCAATTTGAAATCGCCATAGCCCATGCCTTCTTTGCCGGTTGCCAGTTTGAACAGGTGAAAAATAGCCCAAAGAGCCGTGTAGCCGGCAACAGCGCCAATGATGCTGGCGTGGGCATCGGTATATACATTAAACAGGCTCAGACACATCCCTAGCCAAAGCAGGGGCAGGGTGATGGAGTCAGGCAATAGCTGGTGGTCAATATCAATAAAGATTAACGCAATCAACGACCAGGTTAGCAGCAGGGCAAAAACGGCTTGAGGCGTGTAGCCAAAATGCCAGGCCACCATGATTGAGGTTATCGCCGTGAAAGCTTCTATGACGGGATAGCGCATTGAAATGTGACAGCCGCATGTTGCACATTTGCCTCTTAAAAAAAGGTAGCTGATGACCGGAATGTTCTG
>CAZAUB010000083.1:0-6499 GCA_964488195.1 uncultured Methylobacter sp.
GAAATTCGCACCCCGATGAATGGCGTGATGGGCATGACCGAACTGCTGCTGGGAACGGAACTCAAACCACTGCAACAGCAATATGCAGAAATCGTGCATCGCTCTGCCGACTCATTGTTTTCCATCATCAATGACATCCTCGACTTTTCCAAGATTGAGGCGGGTAAGCTGGAACTGGAAATGCTTGATTTTCACCTGGGGGATATGGTGGAACAAGCTACCTCATTATTCCAGGAGTGGGCTCACGGCAAAGGAATTGTTCTGAAATACGAAATAGATAACAATGTTCCGCTGGAAATAAGGGGTGATGCGTATCGCTTGCGGCAAATTCTGACCAACCTGCTCTCCAATGCAATCAAATTTACCGATCAGGGTAGCGTTCAACTTCTCGTCCGCCTCGATGTTGACAATAATGCCTGCCAACAGGGAATCGCTTTGTGCTTTAGCGTACGTGACACCGGCATTGGGATATCGGCCAAGGCAATGTCGCAATTGTTCAAACCCTTCAGTCAGGCGGATAGCTCGACCACGCGCAAATATGGGGGAACAGGCTTGGGACTTGTCATCAGCAAGGATCTGGCTTTGTTGATGGGTGGGGATGTCGAGGTGAGCAGTGCGCCGGGCACGGGCTCGGAATTCCGCTTCAAAATATGCTTGCAACCGTCACTGGCGCCCGTGCCGTTTCCTCTGGTGTTTTCCGAGCTGCGCGGCAAGCGGGTGCTTATTATTGATGACAATCCTACCAACACCCACATTCTTCAAGGCCATGCGCTCGAATTCGGCATGATATCGCGCGTGGCTGAGAACGGCGCATATGCACTGGAACTTCTGGATCAGAGTGTGCAACAGAGACAATTGTTTGACGTGGCGCTGGTAGACATGAAAATGCCCGGCATGTCCGGTGCGGAGTTGACCAGCCGCATCCGTGCAGATCAGCGTTTTGACTCGATGGGGGTGGTCATTCTGACTTCCAATACGGTTGAAGACGAACAGATCAGCATGCGCGAGAGCGACTGTGATCTGTATCTGTCTAAACCCCTGCGCAAAAGGGAGCTACATGATGCCCTGCTGAACCTGTTTGCAGTCAAGTCCAACAGTGCCCCGGAAACGGCATTACTGGATCTGCATATTCTGTTGGCGGAAGATAATCCGGTGAATCAGAAAGTCGAGTGTGCGGTGCTGGAAAGGCTGGGTTGCACGGTGGTCGTGGCCAATAACGGCCTAGAGGCGCTGGAGCTCTGGCGGCAGGGAGGTATGGATCTGATTTTGATGGATTGCATGATGCCGGATATGGATGGCTACGAGAGTACGAGGCATATCCGGGAGGAAGAGGCAAGGCTCGGCCGGAAACACATCCCCATCGTCGCGCTGACCGCTAACGTGCTTAAGGGTGACAAAGAGCGCTGCATGGCTACGGGCATGGATGACTATCTGTCCAAGCCTTTCCGGATGGAGGCGCTGCAAGCGATACTCAAACAGCATGCAGGAACATCAAGCATTAACCGTCAGCCTTTGAAGTCGCTGCCTGTAGATGATAGGCATGTAAACCGGGAGCCTTTGGCGATATTGCGCAATATAGGAGGGGCAACCCTGGTGCAAAAAGTGCTACAGCTGTTTTTTGCCAACACGCCGTTACAGCTGGAAAAAATAAAAACCGGTATACTCACGGGTGATAGTGAGGCGGTACACCATGCCACCCACAGCCTCAAGTCTGCCGCTGCCCATGTGGGAGCGATACAGCTTTCCGAACTCGCCCGCACACTGGAACACGCTGCTCGGGATGGATTGCCGGGAACTGACGCGGTAGCTGTGAGTGTGCTGGAACAAGCCTATCATGAAGCGGTAAAAATCTTGCAACAAGAAATGGAGTTGGCATGACCGACGCAATTCAAGAACCACGTCCGCTGATCTTGACGATTGACGATGATGATATGATCCGCCTTATGCTAAAAGACATTCTGTCGCGCGAAGGTTTTGAAATATTGGGCGCGGCTAGCGGTCAGGCAGGTCTGGAGATATTGATGGAGCAACGTCCGGATCTGGTTTTGCTCGATGTAATGATGCCGGAAATGGACGGCTTTGCCTGTCTTGAAGCTCTACGTGCCATACCTTGCAATAGTTTACTGCCCATCGTAATGCTGACTGGCGTCGACGACGTGGAATCTATTCATCGTTCTTTCAGCCTGGGAGCGACGGATTTCATTGTCAAGCCGATCAACTGGACGACTCTGCCTTACCGCTTGCGCTACATATTGCGCACCAGTGAGGCATTAAGGAATCTGGCGCGTAGCGAAGCGGTCTTGCGCAACGCTCAGAAAATCGTCCATTTGGGCAACTGGGACTGGGAGATCAGTACCGATCATATGGCATGTTCGAATGAAGCATTCAATGTGCTGGGAGTTGCTGCGGCAAATTTTAATGGCCATCGGCTCGATCTGTTCAAGACCGTTCATCCTTCCGATGCCCAGCGTCTGCATCAGGCGCTGGAACTCTGCACAAAACAAGGCCGCGCATTCTCATTGGACATTAGGCTAGTGCATACGGATGAAACGGTGCATGTAGCGCATATCCAGGGGGAAGCCGAGATGCAGCAAGGGCGCATCGAGAAGGTGCACGGCACGGTACAGGATATCACCGAACGCCGCCGGATCGAAGATCAAGTGCATCATCTTTCCAACTATGATCGCCTGACCAGTTTACCCAACCGCACCCTGTTCAAGGAAATCCTGAGGCAGGCCATCAGCTATTGTGATCGCCATGAAGTTTTCTTGGTGGGTCTTTTTGTGAGCATCGACCATTTCAAGCGCATCAACGAAACACTGGGATCAACAATTGGAGACCGCGTTCTGCAAATGTTTGTAGAACGCCTGATGCGCGCAGTGCGAGAGTGCGACTACCTGGCCGTTGCCAGGGATTTTGAAATGAATTTTGAAATCAGGGATATAAGCACGGATGTAACAGTGTCCCGCCTGGGCGACAGCGAGTTCAACGTCATGCTCAATTATATTAAAGATCCCCGCGACAGCGCTAAGGTGGCTAATCACATTTTCAAGGAGATGCTGCCCCGCTTCGAAGTGGATGACAACGAAATCTATCTGGCAGTAAATATCGGCATCGCCGTCTATCCCGAAGATGGGAGCGATCTAGATACCTTCATCAAGAACGGAGAGTTCGCGATGAACCACGTACGCGAGCAGGGGCCTAATTCCCACCAGTTTTTCAGTAAATCTCTCAATATCGCAGCATTTCACAAGCTCTCGATGGAAAACAGCTTGCGCCATGCGATCGAGCGCAATGAGCTTGTACTGCACTATCAACCCAAGGTTGATTTGCGCCGCAATCAGGTGGTGGGTATGGAAGCGCTGGTACGCTGGCAGCACCCGGAGCTCGGTTTGGTGCCTCCTGACCAGTTCATTCCTATCGCTGAAGATTCAGGGCTGATTGTCCCGATCGGTGATTGGGTTCTAGCTACTGCCTGTCGCCAGTTGCGTGCTTGGCAGCAGGAGGACATGCCGCCGCTGGTGGTGGCGGTGAATGTTTCTGCTTCCCAGTTCCGCCACAAGAATTTTTCGCTGCACGTCTGCCAGATATTAAAAACCACCGGACTAGCAACGGAAAGCCTCAAGCTGGAGCTAACGGAGAGCACATTGATGATGGGTGTTTCTGATGTTATGACGATCCTCCGAGAGATTCGAGCGTTGGGCGTAGGAATCAGTATCGACGATTTCGGCACGGGCTATTCCTCACTGTCGTATCTAAAAAAACTGCCCATTTCAGAACTAAAAATAGGCCGTTCGTTTATGCAAGAAACCTCCCCCAACGAAGAGAACAAGGTGATCACCGCAACCATCATAGCTTTGGCCAAGAGCTTATCTCTGGAGGTCGTCGCAGAAGGGGTTGAAAATGAGCAGCAGCTTGCCTTTCTCCGCCGACATGCCTGTGATACCGTACAAGGATACTTCTACAGCAGACCGCTACCACCTGAGGAATTCAGTCAATTTGTTCAGAAATATAAATAATCGGGAAGGTATGACATGAAGGTTTTGGTAATTGACGATGATGCGATGACTCGACTCTTGATTCAGAAAATACTGTCTCCCCATGGCTTCGAGGTCATTGAGGCGGATAATGGCGCAACAGGTGTTGCCCTGGCGGTTGAACTCTCCCCGGATCTGGTGCTGCTCGATATTGTCATGCCCGGTATGGACGGTTTTGCCTGCCTTGAGGCTCTACTAGAGCGTCTGCCAGGTTGCTGCACGACGGTGCCGGTAGTCATGCTCACCGGGGTAGAAGACAGCGATTCAATCGATCGGATTTTTGCGATGGGCGCATCGGATTTCATCAACAAGCCAATCATCTGGCCCTTGCTGGCGCATCGGTTGCAGTTCGTGATGCGTTCCCATGCGCTAACCCACGAACTGCAGATTAGAGAGGAGCGCCTGCGTTTGTCGATGCGCGCCGCTCACCAAGGTTTCTATGATCTCGATATCAAGACAGGACGGACGATAGTCAATGATGAATACGCTAAAATGCTGGGCTATGACCCTGCGACATTTGAGGAAACCAATACTGCCTGGCTGGAACGGCTGCATCCGGAGGATCGGGAAGCCGTGAAAAAAACCTATCGATCCTATGTGGCGGGAAAACTACCCGAATACCGGGTAGAATTTCGGCAAGCCTGCGCGGATGGGTCATGGAAATGGATTTTGTCGGTTGGCAATATCGTCGAACGCGATTCAAGCGGTGCGCCTTTGCGCATGCTTGGCATGCATACCGACATTAATTACTTGAAACAGACTGAAGAGCGCCAGAAGCTGCTGGCGAAGGTATTTGAGAGTAGTGGCGAAAGCATCATGTTGTGTGATGCTTCTAATAAAATTATTGAGGTTAACCAGTCATTTATAAATACTACTGGGTATCTTCTCGACGAAGTGATCGGCAAGGATCCCAAATTACTCGCTTCTGGTCACCACGATGCTGCGTTTTATGAGCAGATGAGTCAAACACTCAATGAAAAGGGCTATTGGCAAGGCGAGGTATGGAACCGGCGCAAGAACGGTGAATTATTCCCGGAGTTGCTCGGCATCTCAACAGTGTGCGATGCACAAGGCAGGTTAACTCATTACATTGCCGTGTTTTCCGATATCACCGAACGCAAGGAGGCTGAGGCCAAGATCGAATATCTGGCGCACCACGACTCATTGACCAATCTGCCTAACCGCACCCTGCTGCGGGATCGCTTTGAGCAGGCAATTGCGTATGCAGCTCGTAACAACTCATGGATAGCCTTGCTTTTTCTCGATCTCGACCATTTCAAACAGGTCAACGATACCCTGGGCCACGATATCGGCGATCACCTGCTGCAGGGAATCTCAACCCGCCTGGTAAATTGTTTGCGCGAGGTCGATATTATCTGCCGCCAAGGCGGTGATGAGTTTCTTATCGTGTTGAGCGAGTTGAAGGATAACGATGCAGTGGTGCAGATCACGCAGAAAATTCTTCAGCAACTCAATGAACCCTTTGATATTGACGGCAACCAAATCATCACTTCGTTCAGCATCGGCATCAGCCTTTACCCGTTGGACAGCCTGAATTTCGAAGGACTGCTCAACAAAGCAGATACGGCCATGTATGCCGCCAAAAAACAGGGGCGCAATACCTTTCGATTCTTTTCCAGTGATATGAATATCGCTTCGACCGAGCGCATAAACCTGGAGAATGACCTGCGTCACGCTCTCGAAAAGGGCGAGCTGAGTCTGTATTATCAGCCGCAATATTCCATCAAGGATCGTCAACTGTTGGGGGCAGAGGCCTTGCTGCGATGGACAAAATCTACTGGTGAGCCGGTGCCGCCAGCCAAATTTATCCCTGTGGCAGAGGATACCGGCCTGATCGTGCCGATAGGCGACTGGGTGCTGCTTGAGGCTTGCCGCCAGAACCGTATCTGGCATGACGCCGGATTAAAATTGACCATTAACGTCAACGTGTCTGCCGTACAGTTCAAGCAAGGCAATATGGTGGAATCGGTGCAGTCGGCCCTCGCGTCATCCGGCCTCGAACCCCGTTACCTGGAACTGGAACTCACCATAACGACTCTGATGGAGGATATCGAAGCAGTCGTAAAAGTGATGGCAGAACTCAAGAAACTGGGAGTGATATTTGCCATCGACGACTTTGGCGCCGGATATTCCTCTCTCAGTTACATCAAACGCTTTGCGATAGATAAGCTCAAGATCTCCCAATCATTTGTCAAAGATCTATCCCAAGGGCGACAGGAAGATAAGGCTATTGTGCAGGCAATTATCCAGCTGGGACAGACCTTAAACATTCAAGTGCAAGCCGAAGGCGTTGAAACTGAGGGTCAGCTTAATCAGCTTCTGCAACTCGGCTGTGACAATATGCAGGGTTATTACCTGAATCACCCCCTTTCTGTAGTAGAGTTTGAACAGGAGATACTGACCGTGGGAGAAAACCGGAACTAGAAAAGGCCAGCCTTATC
>CAZAUB010000083.1:6599-8616 GCA_964488195.1 uncultured Methylobacter sp.
CGCAACTGTCGTCCACCAAGTCGGGTATCAATGAAATAATAGCGCTTTTGATAGCGACCGCCGCAGTTCGGAGGGCTTGTTGTTCGCTGTCGTTCAACTCAGGGTGCAAATGGCGGATAATGCCGCTTCGTCCTACCACCACCGGGATGCTAAAACAGTTATCCCGAATGCCCATCCAGTCGTCG
Organism: uncultured Methylobacter sp.; assembly: GCA_964488195.1. Lineage (GTDB taxonomy): Bacteria > Pseudomonadota > Gammaproteobacteria > Methylococcales > Methylomonadaceae > Methylobacter_A. Next base: position 6,785 of record CAZAUB010000083.1, read on the forward strand.
AACCGGGTGGCAAGAGGCATGGTGCGGTATTCGTCAAACACCACAGCTTCAATGACCATGCATGCCGCTGTGGCGATGGCGTGATTGGTATAACCCTTAAGGCGATAAACCTCAAAACCGGCCTCGGTAACCTGCGCAAATAACTGTCGATGAATGGGCGTATCGCCGATCGGTTCGCCTCCCGCTTCTGCACTACTCAGTATCGGCAATTGATTGGAGCCGTGCTCACCCAAAATATAAGCCCTAAGATCGTCAGGATGAATATGCTCTTCTTGCGATAGCAGGGCACGAAACCGGGCGGAGTCCACCAGCGTTCCTACACCTATCACCCGGTTGGCTGCAAAACCGGATAATTTACACGCCGCATAAGTCATCACATCGACCGGATTGGTCACGATAACAAACACGGCATTGGGATTATTTATCGCCAGGACGGGAATCAATTCCCTGAACAACAGGGTATTTTTCTCGCCCAATTGGAGACGGGAGGTCAAAATCTGCCCATCTGCCGCAACCGATGCGGTGATTACGACTAGATCGGCATCTTTTACCTGCTCATTAGTGCAACCCTCTATGCGCATAGGGCGTGAGCAGAACGCCAACGTGTGCTGAAGATCCAGAGCATCGCCCCTGGCTTTTTCATAAGTACGACCGGCAATCACCAGATGGTCGCAAATCTGTTTTAGCACTAAAGCATAAGCAAGCGTGGAGCCGACACGACCGGTTCCGATGATGGCAATTTTCATAAGCAGGCGACCTTAAGTTTTTAACAAAACATTAAATTACCTTGATTGTAGCGGATGTTGGCAACTTTAGTTCCGGCAATTTTTGTCCGGCTTTGCGACCACGATTTTTAAGAGGGTGATAATCAACTCTATTGACCTAAACCATCATTGACGAACAAAGCAGCCGTGACTGGAATAAGTAAGCTCTTGGATACACAGTACTACTAATTCGTATTATGCCATGGTTGTGATAATGTTTACTGTAACTTGCTAATAGACACCCAATCGAGGCGTTGTGAAGACACTTTATTACAGTCATCCTGATTTTCTTTTACATGAAACAGGTACGGGGCATCCGGAATGCGCTGACCGGCTCAGGTGCATAGAAAAAGCATTGACGGCACCCGAGTTCTCAAATTTAATCCGGCAAGCTCCGCCACTCGGTACAGTTCAACAAATCAGGCTGATTCATCCCCAGTTTCATATTGACGCCATCCTTGAAGCCATCCCCGAACAAGGTAAACACTATCTGGATCCTGACACGGTGCTGTCACCTGGATCAAGACTGGCTGCTTTTCGTGCGGTTGGCGCTGTTTGTGATGCGGTTGATAAAGTCCTGGCCGGCAAAGCCGACAATGCCTTTTGCGCGATACGCCCACCGGGACATCATGCAGAACCCCAGTTAGCAATGGGCTTTTGCCTGTTTAATAATATAGCGATTGCAGCCAGTTATGCACGTCAGCATTACCAACTCGAACGCATCGCCATTGTCGACTTTGATGTCCACCACGGCAACGGCACGCAGACGGCTTTTTACAATCAGCCTAATGTGCTCTATGCGTCCAGCCATGAAATGCCGCATTACCCCGGCACCGGCCATCCGACAGAAACCGGTGTCGGCAATATTATCAATGTGCCGCTGGCTGCAGGTGACTCGGGAGTTGAATTCAGGCAAAAATACAGCAGCATTATTTTACCGGCACTGAAAAAATTCAGCCCTGATTTACTGCTGATTTCAGCCGGCTTTGATGCGCATAAGGATGATCCGTTAGCCTCCATTATGCTGGTTGAAGATGATTTCAAATGGATTACTCAAGAACTGATGGC
>CAZAUB010000084.1:0-8545 GCA_964488195.1 uncultured Methylobacter sp.
CTACCCATTTTTTATTGGCTTTAATTGAAGCGTTCCCAGAATGAATCATTTTTCCATCCTTTTCCAAACTTACGCAGTGCGTGATATACGGTCACACATTGGAAGCTGGTTGCAAACAGGTCTGGCATAGCTTCCCCTGTAAGTATTCTATCGGCGTCTTTACGGCTCAGTAACACGTTTTCCCCGCCTTCAAGTTTTATATTTCCCTCGCGGTCATAAAGATAATCATGCACCCAGCCACCAAGCTCGATTCGTGGATCGTCCGGTTTCATAAAAATAGACCAGGCAAATTGAGGAATAGACGCCAAGTCTGATTGATAGGGTAACGAAACAACAATAACCCCGCCAGCAATATCGCTGTGAAATCGTATTGGAACTCTAAGGTCAAAGCACGCTGTGTTTACTGGGCGTCCCTGGTTTTGCAATACCCATGGAGCCAACTGAGTTGATACATCACCATCAATATCAAAGAATCGGTTCATATCTGATTTTCCTCTCAAAGTTGTGATTCTAGCTGTTTTGTTTGCTGTAGATAAGGTTAACTATAGTCCATATTGGTCTATCTGGAGGTAAGCCCAGACTTATACGCCCTGCAGAATTTAATCGATAAAAAAGTATCACTTTTCACTAAAAATGACACAACTTTTTTGACATGATGAATCCGTTGAAAAATACCTCCTCACAAATAGCATGACCTTTGCCACCGACACGCCGGCAAAAGCTCAGGTTGCCTGTGAACTCCAGGAGGAGAACGGCGGCGGGCCGCTACGCTGAATAGTTACTACGAATAAATGAAAATGCGCATTAGCCTTGCATAAAGTCATAGGTGGCAGTCACGCACAACTGACACCTCAATACAGTAACGCTGATATGCTAGGCATTCTAAATGGCTTGACGCCAAAAGGTCGTTGTCTATAATAAAAGCCGCACGAAGAGCAGTCCCTGAGTTTTTTAATAATGAGAGGATGTTATGAGTCAATTAACCTACGCTGATATTAAATCTGTCTGTCCCTGTCATACAGACGCCGCCTTAACAAAAGCTAATAACCTATTGAGTGCCTTACTGAATGGCAATATTTACACCGATTGCAAAATCCATGATATTGCGATTCATCACAAAGCCAAGTCTGATAATCTCTGGGAGGTTTTCGAGAATTTAAAGCAGTTGATTTTCGATCAATTAAACCCTAGTTCAAACAATTCCGAAATCAATGAATCCTTCGAGGAGGAAGATACAGTTTGGATGGAAATGGAATCCGAGACAAGGATTGGGTTGTTTTAAAGAATGCTAGACCCAAGTGATTGATAACCACTAACATATCAAACGCGCGGTTAGTTCCTCTGGCAGCCGCGCTGCGATATGCCCATAGCTCGGTCTTCTGGCGCACACTTTTTGTTTATCAATGGGTTGTTTTTATGAGCTTTGAAACTGTGGTTAAGAAAAAACTATATCCAATCATAGCTTTTATTGTCATCGTTACTGGCTGCATGTTTCAAAAGCCAGACTATCTGAAAGTTATAACCGCGACTGAATTAAACCGAATCATGCTAAATGAAGATATTTTCCTGGTTGACGTTCACACGCCCGAACAACGGCATATAAAAGGCACTGACCTTTTTATTCCTTACAACGAAATCGAGGCATACAAAGACAAACTTCCCAAAGATAAAAATACAGCTATTTATCTGTATTGCGAAGGCGGCCCTATGGGAAATGCAGCTGCAAGGTCTCTTTATGAATTAGGTTACCGTAACTTAATCAATCTTGAGGGAGGAACAAAGGCTTGGAGAAAAACCGGTCTTGATTTTGAAGAAGCCAGGTAGGGTGGGCAAACGGCTTTATCGTTTGCCCACGCGGAATTGAGAAATTTGGTGGGCAAGCAAAAAGACGCTTGCCCTACAAAACTCACAAAGAACGCGCGGTCTCGGGTTTCATTTTTGCCCGCTCTGACATAGCTTCACCGCTTTACAAAAGCTGCGGCCTGTCCGCGCTGTGTTGGCGAGGACGAAAGGTGACGTTTACCTCAACATCTTCGTCGAGTTTGCCAAGGATCGCAATCATTCGGTCGAGTGTGAACCGGCGAAGCTGTGTATTGCGGATACGAGAAAATTCGGAGTAAGAAACGCCGGTCAGCTTCTCGGCATCGCGTGTTGAAAGAGCGCGGTTGTCGAGGATGTCGATAATTTTTGCCGCGATAAGAGCGCGAGCCTGCTCCAGCCCTGCATCGGGTCAATCGGATAACCGCAAAACGCTTTCAGGTTGTGAAATAGTCGCTCGACAAGAGGCAGAAACCGGATAGGATGCGCTCTATCCGTACTGTGTCGGGATGTGCCGTGTAAAAAATCAGATACCGCCCAAAGGGAACAATGCGGATGCCTACGCCGAATTCCTCGCGCAAGGGTGCGGCTTCTGGAAACGTGACGATGTTGCGGCAACGCTCGCGGATTTCGCCGATAAACGATAAAGCCCGGCGCGGTTTGTCACGGGCAATGTAGTCGGCGATTTCTTCAAGGTCGAGTTCGGCCAGAGGGGAAAAGCTACATTGCACTGGCAAGCTCAGACCTGCCGTTCAAGCATAGTCTGATACTTCGCTTCAAGGCGCGTAAAAACATCCTCTGCGGGGATGCCGGGGCCGCTTTCGATGCCTTCACGGATTTTGGCGCGGTATTCCTCAATCTCGATTTCGCGCAGACGCTCCCGCCCTTCAAGGGCACGCAAGGCATCCCGCACAACTTCGCTCGCGCTGGCATAACGTCCGCTTTCGATTTGCTGACGGATAAACTGCTCGAAGTGGTCGCCTATGGCATAGCTGGATGGCATGGTAAGGACTCCTTAAATTGACTCTATTTGATACTATCAATTTTTGATAATCCGAGCAAGGACAAACAACAGACCATTCAGACTGCATTGCATCAGAAGCCTGTTCTCTGTATCCTGCACCGCATGCAAATAAATCTGATTTCAGTAGGAAATCGTATGCCGGGTTGGGTGCAGCAGGGCTACGATGAATATGTCAAACGCTTGCCCCGGGAATGCGAATTGGTGCTTAAGGAAATTGCGCCGGGTAAGCGAACCAAGAACAGCGATGTCGCCAGAATTGTCAAAGAGGAAGGAGAGCGGATGATTGCGGCAATCCCCCAAGGTACGCACATTGTGACTTTGGATATACCCGGCAAATCCTGGACGACGACTGAGTTGGCAGAAGCGATGCAACGCTGGCTGGAGAGCGGGCAGCATGTCTCGTTATTAATCGGCGGGCCGGAAGGTTTGGCAGATTCTGTCAAACAGCTGGCGCGGGAATCATGGAGCTTGTCGAAACTGACGTTCCCCCATCCGCTGGTGCGTATCGTGGTTGCCGAACAACTTTATCGTGCCTGGAGCATACTCCACAATCATCCCTATCATCGTTAATGACTGCACAGATTATTTTGGCTTCAGCCTCTCCCCGGCGCAAGGAATTGCTGGATCAGATTAAGGTTACTTATTTAGTTAATCCGGTCGATCTTGATGAGACGCCTTTGCCCAATGAGACACCGCTGGATTATGTGCAGCGACTGGCTGCTGAAAAATCTGCGGCATGTATAGCGCAGCTGGGCGACAAACTGCCGGTTTTGGCGGCAGATACTGCTGTGGTTTTGGGTGACCTGATTATGGGTAAACCTAAAGATCGGGAAGATGCGCTTACCATGTTAAGGCAGTTGTCCGGTAAAATGCACCAAGTCTATAGTGCAATTTCGCTCAGGGGGCGGGAGCATGGTCAGGCGGTAAGCATTACCGAAGTGACTTTCAGGCTATTGACGGAAGGCGAAATAGCGGCTTACTGGCAAAGCGGCGAGCCGGTTGATAAAGCCGGCAGTTATGCAATTCAAGGCCTGGGCGGCGTATTTGTGGAGTCGATCAGCGGAAGTTTTTCCGGCGTGGTCGGTTTGCCGTTGTTTGAAACCGCGGAACTTTTAATTAGGCAAGGTATAGCTATTTCACAGTTAGAAAGATAGAACGCAGATGCCAAAAGTAGGCGCCTCTAGGCGACGCTGATGATTATGATTGATTAAGATTTTTTGAATTATCCTGGAAAAAAAGCAGTTAATCACCATTTTATAGTATTACAGCATTTTCAAATTCAGTTAATTACTAAAATAGCTACCAGGAAATGATGGGAGTGCAAGCTTTGCTTGCCAGCGCAGGCGAAGCCTGCACTCCAGTGACAAGGTTATTTTGATGGCTTATTAACTGAATCTGCTGTATCTGTGTTCATCATAATCATCTGCGTCGCCTAGAGGCGCCTACTTTTGGCATCCGCGTTCCATTTGATGGCTGAATAGTTACCTTTATTTGCGTATCTTTATGAATAGTTACAATGAGTGAAGAAATTTTAATCAATGTTACCCCGCCTGAGACGCGCGTTGCGGTTATTGAAAATGGCGTCTTGCAGGAATTAATCATTGAGAGAACCCGGCAGCGGGGGTTGGTGGGCAATATCTATAAAGGTGAAGTATGCCGGGTTCTACCCGGTATGCAGGCGGCTTTTGTTGAGATTGGTTTGCCCAGGGCGGCGTTTTTGCATCTTTCCGATTTGTGCGCTAAGGATCTGGAAAAAAAGGGTTCGGAAAATATCGAGCATTATCTGCATGAAGGCCAGCATATTATCGTGCAGGTGGTCAAAGATCCGTTGGGCAGCAAAGGCGCACGGTTAACGACAGAAATATCAATACCGTCGCGGTTTCAAGTCTTTATGCCTTATGCGCATAATTCCGGCGTGTCCCAGCGGATTGAATGCGAGACGGAGCGAGTCCGGTTAAGAGCCTGTCTTGAGGCTTTCCGGCTGGAGCATCAATGCGGCGGCTTTATCGCAAGAACAGCGGCAGAATGCGTGGATGAGACGGTATTGATTGCCGATATGACGTTTTTGTTGAAACTGTGGGAGTCAATAGCTGCCAAAATTGCCGACGCCAAGCCCAAGCAGTTTATCCATAAGGATTTGCCGCTGAGCATCAGGACCTTGAGGGACTTATACCGGGAAGGCATAGAAAGAGTCCGGGTGGACTCAAGAGAAACCTATCATCGGTTGGTCGAGTTTGCGGAAATTTTTGTGCCGGAGATTGTGCCGGTTATTGAGCATTACACGGGCGAGTGTCCGGTATTCGATATTTACAGCGTCGAGGATGAAATTCAAAAAGCACTGGAGCGTAAAGTCAACTTGAAATCGGGCGGGCATCTGGTGTTTGATCAGACCGAATCGATGACTACTGTCGATGTGAATACCGGCGGCTATGTCGGCGGCCGTAACTTGGAAGAGACTATTTTTAAAACCAATCTTGAAGCAGCGCAGACGATTTCCAGGCAGCTTAGGCTCCGGAACCTCGGCGGCATCATTATTATCGATTTTATCGATATGCAAAGTGCAGATCATAAGAAGCAGGTTTTGCAGGCGTTTGAGCGGCATTTGGAAAAAGACCACGCGAAAACCAACATCACCGAAGTATCGGTGCTGGGGTTGGTGGAAATGACCCGCAAAAGAACCCGGGAAAGTCTGGAGCATATACTTTGTGAGCCTTGCAGCGCTTGCGGCGGTCGGGGTGTTTTGAAGACAGCAGAATCGATGTGCCTGGAAATATTTCGGGAGATTATTCGCGAAGTCAGGCAGTACAAAGTTAAGAAAATATTGGTTCTGGCATCCAATGAAGTGGTGGAAATGCTGCTGGATGAAGAAGCGGATATGCTGGCTGAATTGGAGGTCTTTTTGAGTGTGCGCATCAAGTTCAGGGCCGAGGCTGAATACAATCAGGAGCAGTATGATGTGGTTCTTCTTTGAGACGAAAGGCACAAGGCGAAGGGCGAAAGATAGCGGCAAAGCCTACGAGACATTAAATGCCTTTTTTAGCCTTGAACCTTTAGCCATGAACCCTTTGCCTTTTGCCTTTCGCCTATCTTTGTGATCCATCATATTAAGCGGGCAACGCGGCATCTTATTTTCTGGTCTTTGATTGCGGCAGCTATCGGCTTGACCGGCGTACGCCTGCTATTGTCGGGGATTGAACGCTATAAGACTGATTTGGCGACCCATATCGGCGCACTTGTCGGTACGCCGGTAACCATAGGTCGTCTGGGCGCAAATATGCGCGGATTTAATCCTCAGCTGGTGTTAAAAGACATCGCCATTTCATCTCGGGCTGTCCCTGCCCGTCCCCCTTCGGGCGCTACGCGTGCAAATCCGCTCCAGGCGGATTTGTCATCCGTCGTCTCGGGAGGGAACGAAAAACCCGCTATCGAGTTTACTGAAATACGTCTGGGTATTAACTTGCTGGATATGCTGGTTAGCCGGGATTTATTGTCATCGTCCTGGGTTACCTTGGTGGGTGCCAAACTGTCCATTAAGCGGCAGCAGGATGGTAGTATTGTTATTGTCGGCTTAAAAGCCAGTGACGGACAGCCGCAGTGGTTGTTGCAGGGCGGGAAATATGAAGTCGTGCAAAGCGAAATCATCTGGCAGGATGAAATTAGCCATAGTCGGCCGCTGTTGTTCGATGGGGTAAATCTGGCAATCAGCAATGATGGCGAGCGTCACCGGCTTAATATGCTGATCAAGTTGCCGGAAAAAATCGGCGATAGCTTAAGAGTATCGATGGATTTTGAGGGCAATGTTTTTGAGCCTTCAACCATTCAGGGGCGCGTTTATATAGAGGGGAAAGCCGTCAATGTGCCTGAATTGGCAGCGCTAGCCCAAGCTCCGGCCTGGGATCGAATCAATATCAATACCGGTGTCGGCGATTTTAAAATCTGGGGTGACTGGCGGCAGTCGCAACTGGTGGCTATGGATGTAGCTGCGCAAATTCAACAGATGATGTTTGTTCGGCAGGATAAGCAGGAATTTTCGGTTAAACAGCTGAAGACCCGGTTTCACTGGGGGCGACCGGCCGGTCGCCCCTACTGGAATGATGCACCCAACGGCGCAAGCAATCAGTGGCAACTCGATGTAAATGAGTTTTCACTGGAAACTCAGGACAACCCCAAAGGCACCGTTAAAAATTGGCCTAACGCTGTGTTTAGCGTTTCCGTCCAGCGCATGGACGAGAATGCCTTGCCTAAAATAGCGTTGTTTGTCGAACGGCTGGACTTGCAGGAAGCATCAGGGCTGGCGCAGTTTTTCGCCCCCTTGCCGGAGGAACAGTCTAAATTACTGGCACAAGCCCAGCTAAAAGGAGGGCTGGAGAATTTATCTTTGTTCGCCGACCTGGATGCAAAGTCGGCTGCGCTGAACGGCAGGTTTACAAAAATCGGTGTTGCGCCGATGTTGTCAGTTCCCGGCATAGAGAATTTAACCGGTCAAATAAAGGGCAGCGAAAAACAGGGCGTTATTACCCTTGCGACTGAAGATGCTTGGCTGACTGCGCCGGATCTGTTTCGTGTAGCCTTGCCGATCAAGCGTCTTCAAGGTGCGCTGGACTGGCAGCAGACAAAAGATGTCTGGTCTGTATCCAGCCAAATGATTGAACTGGATTCCTTGAGCTTCCAGAGCAACACCCGGTTTCGTATCGATATTCCCGAAACAGGTAAACCCGTTTTTATGGATTTGCAAAGTTCATTTGTCGGTGAAGACGCACGCGAGGTCAGCCATTATCTGCCGGTGGGCATTATGGATGAAGAGGTCGTTACCTGGCTGGATCATGCATTTGTTAGCGGGCGCATGACCAACGGCGGCTTGTTGGTGTACGGTAATCTGAATGATTTTCCGTTTACCACTGAGCCGGGCGTTTTTGAAGCGGTATTTACCGGAGAGCAGTTTGATCTGTCATACGATTCGGAATGGCCTGATATAACCGGTATGAATGCAGAGGTACAGTTTTTACAGGGCGGTCTCAAGGTGAATGTCCTGCAAGGGCAATCCGGTAACGTGGTCATTAAACAAGCCGAGGTCACCATTCCATCGCTGAATACAAGCAAACAATTGCTGATTCAGGGCGAGGCGGAAGCGGGGATAGACCAGGTTTTGGCTTTCATGCAGCATACGCCGCTGAGCTCGCGAGTGGATTCGGTGCTGGAAGCCATTACCCCGCATGGCAATACCCAGGTGGCGCTGGATCTTAAAATCCCCTTGATTGACGGAGCGCCCACCAAGGTAGATGGAACGGCGCAACTGAAAGATGCCAGACTGACTGTGAAATCGCTGGATTTGCCGGTCAGCAAAATTAACGGCGAACTCAAGTTCAATGAGCAGGGCGTTTATAGCGATACTATTCACGCTACGGCTTTGGCACATCCGATACAAATCAACATTAAAAGTTCGGACAGCCAAACCACTGTCAATGTAACGGGTAGCGCCGGGATTAGTGACTTGCAGACGCAATTTGAACTGCCCTGGTGGAGCATCGCCAAAGGTGCGACAGACTATCAGTTAACGCTGGCGTTACCTTTCGGCGATGTTACTCCTGAGTTGGTTGTGGAGTCGATGTTGGCAGGTGTGTCGCTGGATTTGCCGGAGTCATTGGCCAAAACACAAGAACAAAGCGTACCCTTGTCGTTGAAGTTTAGTCTGGGCGATAAGCC
>CAZAUB010000085.1:0-2162 GCA_964488195.1 uncultured Methylobacter sp.
GTTGGGTGACGACTGCATGGATGCAGGAGGTAGAGCAATGCAGAAGCAATTGCCGAGACGCCTCATTTCTGCGCCGTAACCCAACGGGTGCGGCTAATCCCGCTGCAATTCTATATTGACAGCCAATGAGCGGATTTCTTTAATTAAAACATTAAATGATTCCGGCATACCGGCTTCCATTTTATGATCGCCATCGACAATGTTTTTATACATACGCGTTCTGCCGGTCACGTCATCAGATTTAACCGTCAACATTTCCTGCAAGGTATAGGCCGCACCATAAGCTTCAAGCGCCCAGACCTCCATTTCACCAAAACGCTGTCCGCCAAATTGCGCTTTACCGCCTAATGGCTGCTGTGTAACCAGACTATATGGCCCCGTTGACCGCGCATGCATTTTGTCATCAACCAAATGGTTCAATTTCAGCATATACATGTAACCAACAGTAACTTCCCGTTCAAACGGTTCGCCGGTCAAGCCGTCATAAAGCGTAACCTGCCCATGTTCAGGCAAATCTGCCAACTTCAACATAGTGCGAATTTCGTCCTCACTTGCACCATCAAATACAGGAGTCGCCATAGGCACACCACCGACAAGATTAGTCGCCATTTCCAGGATTTCTTGATCGGTAAACGATGCCAAATCTTCTTTACGACCGCTGCTGTTATAAATTTTATCCAGGTAATCCCTAATCGCAGTAACCTTGGCCTTTTCTTGATCATACTGAGCTTCCAGCATTTTACCTATCTTGATGCCCAGGCCTTTCGCCGCCCAACCCAAATGCGTTTCGAGTACCTGTCCGACGTTCATCCGTGAGGGAACACCCAATGGATTCAGGACAATATCGACCGGATTACCATCAGCGGTATATGGCATGTCTTCAATCGGTCTAATCATGGAAATAACACCTTTATTTCCATGACGTCCGGCCATCTTATCACCCGGCTGTATGCGTCTTTTAACCGCCAGATAGACCTTGACCATTTTTAGAACGCCTGGCGCCAAATCATCACCCATGGTGATTTTTTTACGCTTGACTTCAAATTTCTCATCAAAATCTTTTCTTTGCTGCTCTACCTGGGCGACTACCGTTTCCAACTGAACATTGATGTCTTCATCCTTCATGCGGATTTTAAGCCACTCTGAATGCTTCAAGCCGTTAAGGTAGGCCTGCGTTATTTTAGTTTCCGCTTTCAATTGACCGGGACCTGATTGAGCAACTTTTCCAACCAAAAGCCTGGCAACACGGGCAAAAATATCTTCTTCAAGAATTTTCAGCTGGTCATCAAGGTCTTTTCTATAACGCTTGATTTCTTCCTGCTCAATATCCAGCGCCCGCTTGTCTTTCTTTACCCCGTCTCGGGTAAAAACCTGAACATCAATAACCGTACCCTCAATGCTTCCAGGTACACGTAACGAGGTGTCCTTAACATCGGCCGCTTTCTCACCGAAAATCGCTCGCAATAATTTTTCTTCCGGTGTTAACTGGGTCTCACCTTTTGGCGTTACCTTACCCACCAGAATATCACCGCCTTTAACTTCGGCGCCAACATAAACTATTCCCGACTCATCAAGCTTGGACAACGCTTCTTCGCTGACGTTAGGAATATCTGCGGTAATTTCTTCCGGACTATGTTTGGTATCACGAGCTACGCAGGTTTTCTCTTCGATATGAATCGTGGTGAAACGATCTTCTTTAACGACACGCTCTGAAACCAGAATCGAATCCTCAAAGTTGTATCCATTCCAAGGCATAAACGCAACCAACATGTTTTGCCCTAACGCCAACTCGCCGATATCCGTAGACGGGCCGTCTGCCATAATGTCGCCGGCATTAACGATGTCGCCCGGCTTTACCAGTGGCTTTTGGTTGATACAGGTGTTCTGATTCGAACGGGTATATTTAATCAGATTGTAAATATCAACGCCGGGGGTACCTGTTTCGGTCTCCGTATCGTTTACACGCACCACGATTCTGGCCGCATCAACCGCTTCAATCTTACCGCCACGCGCAGCAACCACGGTTACGCCCGAATCTTTTGCAACCGTTCTTTCCATGCCGGTACCCACCAACGGCTTTTCAGCTCTTAGCGTAGGAACAGCTTGGCGTTGCATGTTTGAACCCATCAACGCACGGTTAGCATCATCATGCTCCAGGAACG
>CAZAUB010000085.1:2262-5467 GCA_964488195.1 uncultured Methylobacter sp.
CGTTGCATGTTTGAACCCATCAACGCACGGTTAGCATCATCATGCTCCAGGAACGGAATAATGGACGCCGCGACCGATACAATCTGCTTTGACGACACGTCCATATACTGCACGGTATCCGACATAGCCAACGTAAATTCATCTTTATGGCGGCATGACACCAAACCTTCAACCAGCTTACCGTTTGTATCCACGGCAACACTGGCCTGCGCAATGACAAACTCGCCTTCTTCAATAGCTGACAAATAATCGACATGGTCGGTTACTTTGCCATCGACTACTTTTCTGTAAGGCGTTTCCAGGAAGCCATAATTATTGGTGCGTGCATAAACCGACAATGAATTTATCAAGCCAATGTTTGGCCCTTCAGGTGTCTCAATAGGACATACACGACCATAATGCGTCGCATGCACGTCTCGAACTTCAAAGCCCGCACGTTCTCTTGCCAAACCGCCTGGCCCTAAAGCCGATACGCGGCGTTTATGGGTCACCTGGGATAATGGATTATTTTGATCCATAAACTGTGACAGCTGACTGGAACCAAAAAATTCTTTTACCGCAGCAGAAACCGGTTTCGCATTGATGATTTCCTGCGGCATCAAGCCTTCTGAATCCGCCAGCGTTAAACGTTCTTTAACCGCTCTTTCAACCCGAACCAAGCCTACGCGGAATTGGTTCTCGATCATTTCTCCAACCGAGCGTACACGTCTGTTGCCTAGATGATCAATATCATCAACATTACCGTTGCCGTTACGAATATCGATTAATTCTTTAAGTACATCAATGATGTCATCTTTAGTTAAAGTACCCGGCCCCGTTGTTTCTTGACGACCCAAACGACGATTAAACTTCATCCGTCCAACAGTGGACAAGTCATAGCGTTCATCGGTAAAGAACAGATTTTGGAACAGGTTTTCTGCCGAATCTTTAGTCGGTGGTTCGCCAGGACGCATCATCCGGTATATTTCAACCAATGCTTCAAGACTATTGGAAGTAGTATCCAGTCTCATCGCATTAGACATGTACGGACCTTTATCCAGGTCATTGACGAACAGGGTATTAAGGTCGGTAATACCGCTTTCAATGCATCGCTCTATTACCGCTAAAGTAAGCTCGTCGTTTACATTAGCGACCAATTCGCCTGTAGACTGGTCAATCAGGTTATGTCCCAATATCTTACCAACCAAGTAATCCTTGGGTACTTCGACTTCTGTTAATCCGGATTTGACCATTTCACGGATATGCTTGGCCGTAATCCGACGCCCTTCTTCAACCAATACCTGACCCTTTTTGGCCTTAATATCAAATGCTGCAATTTCGCCACGCATACGCTCAGGGACGATATGGAAAATGCATTTCTGAGCATCGATGGTGAATTTATTCATTTCGAAGAAAATCTTGATCATTTCTTCGTTATCAAATCCTAAGCCCCTCAGTAAAATAGTCGCGGGTATTTTTCTACGTCTGTCTATTCGAACAAAAACGCAATCTTTATGATCAAATTCAAAATCTAACCATGAACCGCGATAAGGGATAACCCGTGCATTAAATAACAGCTTTCCAGACGAATGGGTCTTACCTTTATCATGATCAAAGAAAACACCTGGTGAACGATGCAACTGGGAGACAATTACCCGTTCTGTTCCATTAATAACAAATGTTCCATTGTCAGTCATCAAAGGCAACTCACCCATGTAGACTTCCTGTTCACGGATATCCTTGACTACCTTTGCATTCGCTGATGCTTCTTTGTCATAAATAACCAGGCGAACCAAGACTCTTAAGGGTGCCGCGTAGGTCGCGCCTCTTTGCTGGCACTCTCTTACATCAAAAACAGGCTCCCCCAATCTGTATTTCACATACTCCAGCACTGCATATCCGGAATGGCTTTCAATTGGAAAGACACTGGAGAATGCCGCATGCAATCCACTGTCTTCACGTTTTTCAGCTGTAACACCTGATTGCAAAAAGCCCGCATATGAATTAATTTGCGTCGCTAGAAGATAGGGAACATCAAGTACCTCAGTACCTTTCCCAAAGTTATTTCGAATACGCTTTTTTTCGGTAAAAGAGTAGGACATATCGCTTCCAAACCTTTTCGTCATAGATAATTTTCTACCGTGCAATTATTGCAAACAGTAAAAGGCCGGTGACAAAGTTGCCACCAGCCGTACTTGGCAGAGACACTGTATTCCAACGTCTCTGCAATTAAGTCAAAATTTATTTGATTTCGACAGTAGCGCCTGCATCGACAAGCTGCTTTTTAACATCTTCTGCTTCAGCTTTAGAAACAGCTTCTTTCACCGTTGTTGGAACGCCTTCAACAGCATCTTTAGCCTCTTTCAAACCCAATCCGGTAATACCGCGTACTGCTTTAATAACCGAAACTTTATTCTCGCCGAAAGACGTCATAATAACATCAAATTCAGTTTGCTCTTCAGCTGCAGCTGCAGCTGCCACAGGTGCCGCCGCTACAGCAACCGCTGCAGATACGCCAAATTTTTCTTCCATCGCTGAAATCAAGTCAACGATTTCCATAACGCTCATGTTTGAGACCGCTTCCAAGATATCTTCTTGCGAAATTGCCATTGTGTATTCCTCTAAAATAATAAGTTTTAAACTGGTTGTGGTGATAGAAACGTTGCAGGGCAACCCTTCTACTATGCCGCTTCTTTCTGATCTCTAAGTGCAGCCAAAGTACGCACAAATTTCTCTGTAGGCGCTTTCATTACTGACATCAGCATACCAATACCTTGATCGCGAGTAGGCAGACTGGCTAGTCGAGCAAGCTCAGACCCACCAAACGACTGTCCGCCAATAGCGACTATCTTGGTAATTAACTTGTCGTGAGTCTTGGCAAAATTACTGATTAAACGCGCCGCAGCACCTGGATCTTCCATAGAGAATGCAATCAACAGCGGCCCTACCAGCCCACTTTGCATGCATTCAAATTCAGTCCCGGCTACCGCTCGTTTTGCCAGTGTATTTTTTACCACACGCAAATATACACCTGTCTCTCTCGCAGTTTTACGCAGCTCGGTTAATTCCGTAACTGTCAATCCACGATATTCTGCTGCAATTGCAGAATGAGCTTTAGCGGCGAATACAGCGACTTCTTTTACGACAGCTTTTTTGCTATCTAAATTTAGTGCCACAGCTTACCTCCGGAATTTATCCCCAGAATTAATAAAAAGCATTCATTTTG
>CAZAUB010000085.1:5477-8489 GCA_964488195.1 uncultured Methylobacter sp.
ATACCCCTTACGGTCCCTTTCCCCAGCTTTTAGGTTCCAGCTTCCGTCTACGCAGGAAATATTAAGTTTTACAACTCCTGCGGTCTTTGACGGTTACCGAACGGGTCGGCAACCCAAAGTCTTTTACTCGGTAATTGCTCCTGCATTACTCTCGGCAACCGCTCCCTGCGTTGCCCTACCTCCCCCATCCATGGGGTCGTACCTCCTGCATCCATGCAGTCGAACGTTAAATTGAAATACTGCTTTGATCCAGCCACAAACCAGGGCCCATAGTCGAAGACAAGGTTATCTTCTTAATGTATATGCCTTTTGCAGCGGTCGGCTTTAGTTTTCTTAAATCTGCAAGCAACGCTTCCAAGTTACCCTGAATAGCAGCCGCATCGAATGCAACCTTACCCAGCGTACAGTGAATAATCCCTGATTTATCAGTTCGGTAACGCACTTGTCCTGACTTGGCATTTCTTACTGCCGTGGCAACATCAGCAGTCACAGTCCCAACCTTAGGATTAGGCATTAAGCCTCGTGGCCCTAAAATCTGACCCAACTGACCTACCACTCTCATCGCATCTGGCGAGGCGATGACCACATCAAAATTCATTTCGCCTTTTTTTACCAGCTCACCCAAGTCATCCATACCTACTATGTCAGCGCCAGCTTCTCTTGCCGCATCAGCATTAGGACCTTGCGTAAAAACTGCAACCCTGACTGTTTTTCCGGTACCATTTGGCAACACCGTTGCGCCACGAACATTTTGATCGGACTTGCGAGGATCCACGCCCAGATTAACGCTAACATCAATAGCTTCGCTAAACTTTGCTGTACCCAGTTCTTTCAACAACTGAACCGCTTCAGTGATTGAATACTGCTTGGATTTATCAACTTTCCCTTTGATGATTTTCGCTTTTTTTGACAACTTAGCCATTATAATCCCTCCACATTCAGACCCATGCTGTACGCACTGCCTGCAATCGTTTTTACTGCTGCTTCCAAATTTGCAGCATTCAAATCTTCCATTTTTGTCCTAGCAATTTCTTCCAATTGCTCACGGGTTACAGTACCCACTTTCTTGGTATTAGGATTGCTGCTTCCGCTTTTAATACCCGTCGCTTTCTTCAAAAGAATTGAAGCTGGTGGTGTTTTGGTAATGAAAGTAAAACTTTTATCGCTATAAACAGTAATAACCACAGGCAAAGGCAAACCTTTTTCTGTGTCTTGTGTTTTAGCGTTAAAAGCTTTACAAAACTCCATGATATTAACGCCACGCTGACCCAATGCTGGACCTACCGGTGGACTTGGATTTGCTTCGCCCGCTTTAACCTGCAATTTTATATACGCGGTTATTTTTTTAGCCATTATTTACTCCAAATATGGGTACAAACGCTTTTCAGCTCCCCTAGACACAAAAAATCACTGCCTTATTCAGGCAGTGATTTTATAAATACTAAACACCTAAACTTAATTAGCTTTTTTCTACCTGTCCAAAACCTAATTCAACGGATGTTGAACGACCAAAGATGAGCACTGATATTTTTATTTTACTTTTTTCGTAATTGACTTCTTCAACGACACCATTAAAATCTTTAAACGGCCCATCAATAACCCTAATCACTTCGCCAGCCTCAAACATAGTCTTAGGACGAGGCTTATTCACCCCATCTTCCACTCTATTGAGTATAGCCATCGCTTCTTTTTCGGATATTGGCGCCGGTCGATCGGAAGTCCCACCAATAAAACCCAACACTTTGGGCACATCTTTTACCAAATGCCATGTTTCATCAGTTAAATCCATCTGCACCAAAACATATCCGGGAAAGAATTTTCTTTCACTTTTTCTTTGCTGCCCCATGCGCATTTCTACAACTTCTTCGGTGGGCACCAGAATCTTGCCAAAATACTCATCCAGGCCTTCTCGCTTAATTCTTTCTTCTAACGCTTGCTTAACTTTATTCTCAAAATTTGAGTAGGCATGCACGACGTACCAGCGTAGAGCCATTCCTTTACCCTCCTTGACCTGTTAAAAAACGCACACCCCAAAACAGGAACATATCCAGCAACCACAAAACAAAGCCAACAATCACGACCATTGCAAACACCAGCAAGGTGGTACGTAAAGTCTCATCACGAGTTGGCCAAACAACCTTTCTGACCTCCTGCTTGGATTCCAAAATGAAACCCCAAACATTCCGCCCCATCCCGGTAGTGAGCATCATACCCGCCACAATCAGCACCACAGCGACCAAACCAAGAACGCGATATAAAAGTGGAGTTTCTGAAAAATAATAGAATGCGGCTACACCAGCGACCACAAAGACGACGGAAAATACTTGCTTAACAACATCAAAAACCGATGTCGACGCTTCTAGCTGAGTGTTCATGTGTTTTTTTACTATGAAAATAGATTTGATACACTTTAATCTGAATGGCAGGCCAGGAGGGTCTCGAACCCCCAACCCGCGGTTTTGGAGACCGCTATTCTACCAATTGAACTACTGACCTATTCAGACAAGCCTTACATAAACCGCCATATTATACTAAATAATATTATTATTCAAGTATTGATGCAACGACGCCCGCACCTACTGTACGACCACCTTCACGGATTGCGAATCGCAAGCCATCTTCCATGGCAATCGGTGAAATCAGCTTTACTTTGACTGAAATATTATCGCCAGGCATTACCATTTCAACGCCTTCCGGCAACTCGACAGCGCCGGTTACGTCAGTCGTTCTAAAATAGAACTGCGGACGATAGCCATTAAAGAATGGGGTATGACGACCACCCTCATCTTTAGACAAGATATAAATTTCTGAGTTGAAGTATGAATGCGGCTTGATGGTGCCTTTGTGCGCCAATACCTGCCCACGCTCAACATCATCTCTTTTTGTTCCTCTCAACAGGATACCGACATTGTCGCCAGCTTGGCCTTGATCCAGTAATTTGCGGAACATTTCCACGCCGGTACAGGTTGTTGATACGGTAGGCCTGATGCCGACAATTTCAATTTCCTGACC
>CAZAUB010000086.1:0-8487 GCA_964488195.1 uncultured Methylobacter sp.
CGCAAAATGTTCGACCATTTCATCGATAGTAAAAATCTCCTGATCGCCATGCGACCAACCCAGACGCACCAGATAATTCAGCAAGGCATCAGGCAAATAGCCGTCATCGCGAAATTGCATCACACTGACCGCACCGTGGCGCTTTGACAGTCTCGCGCCATCCGAACCCAGTATCATCGGCAGATGCGCGTATTTGGGCAGTTCCGCGCCCAAGGCTTTAAGAATATTCATCTGCCTCGGCGTGTTGTTGATATGATCGTCGCCGCGAATAACATGCGTGACCCGCATATCCATGTCATCAACCACCACCGTCAAATTATAGGTCGGCGTGCCGTCACCTCGGGCGATAATCAAATCATCCAGCTCTTTATTGGCAACCACAATGTCGCCCTTAATCAAATCAGGAATGGTTACCACGCCGTCAACCGGATTTTTAAAGCGGATCACCGCTTCCCGGTCATTCTTCGGCTCAACAGCATCCCTGCATTTGCCGTTATAGCGCGGCTTTTCCTTATTCGCCATTTGCTCGGTACGCAACTGCTCCAGCTCTTCTTTACTGCAATAGCAATAATAGGCGTCGCCCTGGTCGAGCAACTGCTGAATAATCTCTTTATACCTGTCGAAATGGTGGGTTTGGTAAAAAGGCCCTTCATCATATTCCAGCCCCAGCCAGGTCATGCCTTCCAAAATGGCATCGACCGATTCCTGCGTGGATCGCTCCAGATCGGTATCTTCGATCCGTAAAATAAATTTCCCGCCATGCTTGCGCGCATAAAGCCAGGAAAACAACGCAGTACGGGCACCGCCCACATGCAGATAACCCGTTGGACTCGGGGCAAAACGTGTTTTTATACTCATTTGATATTATTTGGTTAGTAAAATTCTGTTAGCGATTTGCTTGGCTGCGACTTTTTCGTGCCACCCTATCGCCATTTTAACATCGTTTTTCACACCCATTCCTAAAGTTAAGGTAACTATTCAGCAATTAGAAAAAATAGCACACAGGCGTTTCCAAATACGAAAAGGGCGGGTTAGTTACCTGCCCTTTTTATTGCTATGCCTTGAGATTCATGATTCCAGCTCTATAAGCCTAACTCCAACAATATCCTTATCCGTCACTAACGCACTGCAAACGCCCTGCCCCACAGCTATATCCAACACATGCCACATTGAAGCCTGTCCGCAATCGGCAGGAACCCTTAAAAACCCGGTCGGGTTTTCAGGATTAACAACACAGCGATTCAACCCTAAACCGATGCCGCGTCCCGTGGCTTTGACGAAGGCTTCTTTGCGCGTCCAGAAGCGGTAAAACTCAGCTATTTGTTGTGCCGCCGACAACTTGTTCCAATAGGCGATTTCTTCTTTTGCAAAACATTTATCGACCAATCCAGCTAGGCTGGTTCTCGGTTTACAAAGCTCTATATCCACACCCAACTGGCAGTTCCAGCCTGCGGCAACCACCATAGCGTTTGCTGAATGGGACAGATTGAACGCCAGCTCAGGCGTATCGACGAGATAGGGCTTGCCGTGTTCGGCGGTTTTTATACTGATCTTTTCCGGCGGCTCGTTAAGTATCTGGGCCAATAGTTTCCTTAAACGGCCATGCACTATGACATAGCGTTTGCGCAGCAAGTCGTTTTTAAATTTTCCGGCGCGGACTTGCTCGTCGGCATCAAGAACGCGCCAGTAATTTGGATAATCAATATCCTCGGCATTGATATTGCCATGCCATATTTCGATAGTGTCGATATTCAATTCATCATCCTGTTGGATTCGATATTTGGCCTATATCACAAGGGCGACCGGCTGGCCGGCCGGTCGCCCCTACACGGATTAGACAAAATGACAGCTGATGTGGGGGCGACTTCAGTCGCCCAGTCAGTAAGCAACCTACTGCACAATGGGTAACTGAAGCCGCCCCCACAATCATGATTGTGGGGTAATGGCATAGTGCGTGGAACAAAAAATCACAGATATTCCTTAGAAATAAAAATTAAATACCTTGAACATACGATAAACCGTGGGGCGACCGGTCGGTCGCCCTTTGCGCAAATGTATGAGTTATTTCATTCCCGCTCCTCAATGCCCAACAACAGCCCGCCCCTCGCCCCGACGATCACTGGCTGCGGCCAATTGATGCGTGGTTTTATTCCATTGCACAGCCTGCATATCGCCATAATTGTAACGCGCTTCTTTCAGCTGATGCCCCATTGCGGCAAGGCGGGGTTGCTCATCTGCGGTTATTGCACCTTTTTCATATTCCAACACGTCCGGCATAAATTGATGATGGAAACGCGGAACCTGCACCCATGAATCCGGCGCGTTACCTTGGGCAAAATCCAGCGCGGCCAGCAACACCATCGAAATGATACGGCTGCCGCCGGGCGTTCCCATCACCGCCACATTATTGCCGTCGTCAAGAAAAGTGGGCGCCATACTGGACAACATGCGTTTGCCCGGCGCAATGGCGTTGGCGATGCCGCCTACCAGCCCGTAGCCGTTCATCGCGCCCGGCAGGCTGGCAAAATCATCCATTTGATCGTTCAGCAGCACGCCGGTTCCATCCGCTGCCAAGCCCGCGCCAAACGGAAAATTGATACTCAGTGTTGCGGCAACCCGATTTCCTTCCTGATCAATAATCGAAAAATGGGTGGTATTGACGCCTTCGGGTTGCGGTTGAATTTCGCCCGCCAGCATCGCGCTGGGTAACGCCTTGTCAGGCCGCAGACTGCTGCGCAATCCTGCCGCATAATCTTCATTCAACAGGCGTTTAACCGGTATATCGATAAAATCCGAGTCACCCAAATATAAGGCTCGGTCGTGATAAGCGCGGCGCATGGCCTCGACGATAAGATGTTTTCGGGTCAGTTCATCGGCCTGTGTTAAATCATAGCCTGCCAGAATATTCAGCGATTCAATCAACACGATGCCGCCGGATGATGACGGCGCGGCACTGGTAATTTTTATGCCGCGATAATTGCCCTTTACCGGCTCCCGCTCGACAACTTGGTAAGATGCAAGATCCTGTTTTGTCCAGATACCGCCAGCCTTGTTGACGCCCGCCACCAGTTTATCGGCTATCTCGCCGCCATAAAACCCGTCCCGGCCTGAGTCGGCCAGTTGCGTTAAGGTATCGGCCAAATCCGGCTGCCGGAGTATTGAATAAGCTTCGGGAATCTTGCCTTCAGTCAAAAATATCTGTGCAGTTTGCGGGTGTTTTTTCATCACCTCAACCCTGAACTTAAGCAACTTCCGGTATTTTTCGCCGATTGCAAAGCCGGTCTGCGCGGCCCTGATCGCAGGTTGCAGACTTTCCGCCAACGGCAAGCGCCCGTATTTTTCCGACAGATGCACCAGGGCCGCAGGCATGCCGGGGATAGCTGCGGCTAATGCGCCATCGAGCGATAATCGGGGAATCACCTTGCCTGTCTTATCCAGGTACATCGCTTGATGAGCCGCTAACGGCGCTTTCTCACGCCCATCGATCATGGTTTCAAAACCGTCCTGTTCCCTGTGCAGCAGCCAATAACCTCCGCCACCCAATCCAGAACCGGAAGGCTCAACAACCGCCAACGTTGCGCTGATGGCCACCGCTGCATCGAAAACATTACCGCCCTTAGCCAAGATTTCAAAACCGGCCGCCGTCGCCAAAGGATGCGCACTGGCAATCGCAGCTCGGGTTCCGTCCGCATAAACCTGCGCGATCCCAAAAACTGCCGTAAACAGGAGCGCTGCACAATATTTCTTTAACATTTTTTCCTCTGAGCGAATTTAATTTGTGTAATTAAACCACACTTGCAAGAACGCGTCGGCTTGATACGCATGATGAAGTTCCAAAGCTTCCGCTACTCTGAACTCCGATGTCTGTGGTTTTTGGAGTCTTGTAGGGGCGACCGGCCGGTCGCCCCTACGGCCGTTCAAAGTCGGCTCTGCGATTCCGATCAGACATCACAAATCCGTAACGTGTACAGCTAGTCAAAACAACATTTTTTATTCATGATCCATCACCAAACAAAAAAAAGATTTTTTCCTATAGCGAATAAACCTTTATGAATGAATAATATCGCACTTTGCCGAAATGTTTTCATTGTCCCCCATGAGCCTACGCTACCAAATCAACCTAAGAATACTGCTCTCCTCCCTGTGTATTCTGATACTGGGCAGCTCGATAGCCATCTGGCAGGCGCGCGATGCAGTTAATAAAGAGGTCGATTCATCGATCAATCTGGCCGTACAACTGATAACCTTCGGCTTCTCGCAAGCCTCGCAAACCCCGTTTAATGAAACGGATTGGTTGCCGAAGTTTAATTCGCTGAATCAAACCCGGCATTTAAGTATTCAACTGAAAGAACCTTCAGGGCGTATCATCAGTTTTGCCCACAACAAACCACAAACCGATAATGACGAAAAGCCGCCGCAATGGTTTATCAACTTAGTTGCCGTTGATTACCCCGAGGTTGAGCATCAAATCACCCGCTTCAACGGCGAGCAAATCACCCTGATTATTCAGGCCAACCCGTTAGATGAAATCACTGAAGTCTGGCAAGAAAGCATTGCCTTTTTTAGTTCACTTTTTCTGCTGACACTATTTACCTTTTTGGCCATCAATCTGGCTTTTAACAAAGCACTTAAAGCTATTGCCGTCATTGTTGACGCGCTAAAAGTCATTGAAACCGGACAGTACCAGCAAAAACTGCCCGAGTTTTCCACTCAGGAATATGACAGTATCGCCAAAGCCATCAATCACATGACCGGCGAACTGAATGCCAGCCAACAGGAAAACCGGGCGTTAACCCAACATACCCTGGAAATACAGGAAGACGAACGGCAACGACTGTCGCAGGAATTGCATGACGAACTGGGGCAATCGCTGACCGCCATTAAAGTCATGGCGGTAACGGCCGGACGCTCCCAAGCCGGGGCTATGCATTCCCAAGCTGGAGCTATGGGAACGAGGCCTACCGATTCCATTATCAGCATCTGCGACCACTTAATGACCGTGGTGAGCTCGATGATGCATCAACTGCATCCCTTGGTATTAACCGAACTGGGGCTTAAAGCAACGATGGAAGACCTGTTAAACCACTGGTCGATTAGAAATCCCGAGTTGAAGCTCACCATCGATTGCCCTGACGAAGTCGATGACCTGGAGCAAAAAATTACCATCCAGATATTTAGAGTCGTGCAGGAATGCTTAACCAATATTGTTCGTCATGCCCAGGCAAGCCAAGCCGCCATCAGCCTGGAAATCGACCATCAACCGAAAATAGGAACAGCGCTACGGCTACAGGTGACCGACGATGGACAAGGCTGCGCAATCGACCAGATTAAAACCGGATTCGGCTTATTGGGCATGAAAGAAAGAATCAACAGCCTGGGCGGCGAGTTCACGATAAAGACCCAGCCGCAGCAAGGCATGAGCATCATCGCAACCATTCCGCTGTCATGAACGACAAGATCAAAGTCATCTTGGTCGACGACCATGCCGTGGTACGCGCAGGTTTTCGGATGCTGCTGTCGACCGAAGCCGGTATTGACGTGATCGCCGAAGCCGAACGGGGCGAAGCGGCCTGCCATCTGTACTTGGAACAGCAGCCGGATGTAATGGTGCTGGACTTATCCATGCCCGGCATCGGCGGACTGGAAAGCATCCGCCGCATCTGCAACCGCGACAGCACCGCCAAAATACTGGTGTTTAGCGTCCATGATGAAATGGTTTATGTCGATAGAGCGATGAAAGCCGGGGCAAAAGGCTACATCACCAAAAACAGCGCTCCCGGCATCCTGGTCACAGCGATACAAAAAATTGCCCAAGGCGAGATTTATATAGAACAGGGCCTGATGAAAAATCTGCCCCTGCAAAACTACCAAACCATTATAGATACCCTGTCCGCCAGGGAATTCGACGTGTTTTTGCTGCTGGCAAAAGGCCTGACCGCCCACAAAATCGCCGACGAACTGTGCCTAGGCTATAAAACCGTCGCCAATTACGGCACCCAAATAAGAAGTAAACTTAAAGTATCAACCGTCGCCGAGCTGGCACATATTGCGATGGTTTTGGGGATGATGAAGAATTGAGAGGGAAGATAACCAATACCATGCCTATCAGCTACCAAACCGCTCCAGCCAAACACCTGGCTCACGATGTTGATGAAAAAACGAAACCACCAGCAACTCATTTGGGCTTGGCAGATAGATTAATGTGTAGGGAAATTTACGAAATAGCACCCTATAAAAATTTTCTTCGATGCGCAAATGCCCATAAGGATTACGAAGTTCAGACGCAACTGCTGCGTCAGCAGCACGGGCGAACTCAAAGCCAAGCCCCAATGCTTTTGACTCATACCAAGCCTGAGCCTCCAGAAGCTCTTGCTCAGCCTCTGGACGAAGCACCACCAACATCAGTTTTGATCGGGAAACAGCTTGGCTCGAACCTGCTCCCACGGAACAGCAGAGGAAGGATCAGCATGGTGTGCGGCAACACGACGATGTAACTCAGCTTTTTGAGCTTGTGACAACCCAAGAGTATCAGGCGCATCCGCAGCAATGCTATCCCATATATCCTCGACGAGCTGGATGCGCTCGGAAACTGACAGGTTCAAGTATTCAGTGGTGACGGTAGGAGTATGCATGGAAGTAATAAATTAAGGCTAAAAATTTAAGAAAAGAGATCAGGCCTAAAACAAAACTCAGTCGGCACAGTATATGCCGCCTTCTCCATGCGGCGCAATACGCTTGCACCCTGCGGATTACACCTTACCGCTCTGGCGAATTTTGCTGACAAAATAGAATTAAGCAGGGGAGTCTGGTAACATTTTTGGGCTGTGCTTAACGACCAAAGCAAAAAACGGTTAAGATTAAAGTACTTACCACGTAACTGATAAATAAAGGCTAAAAATGAGTTTCAAAACCAGTTTAATAAAAATGGCAATAAAATGGACACCCAACATGATGATTATATGGGTGGCAAATATAATACTTAAGGGCATTGCAGAATTAGTAGATTTTAATTTCGACCTCGAAGCGCGAAAAGCATACGTTCAAATTCAGCTCCTCGGTGAATCAGAAACAATTGAAGTTTGGCTGGAAAATTTTGCCATTGTTAGCGATGAGGAATCCCACAAATTAATCATTCAACAAGCGCAATCGAACCGGATCTGGTTGAATAATTTACTATCCCGTATCGCAGGAAAAGCCTGGAAAATTCCTGTGATCCCTCAATTCACAACTGAAATTGAGCTTATCGCCGAGCTGTTCAAAGCCGAAAGTCCAGAACAGGAAGATTATTGATTGCGGAAAATAGGGGGGCGCCCATCAGATCAGCCCCACGAAGCCCCGGATTCCGCAAGCCTCATCCAGGCTACTTGCTAACCTCGTCAGTCATCTGCAATGATATAACGATCTCGTCCAGCCCTTTTGCCTTCATACAGCGCTTTGTCGGCGCGCTCGATCGCACTCGCTAAATCTTCATCGTCGCCCACACGGGACAGTCCCAGGGTGACAGTCAATGTTACTGACTTTCCTTGTGAAATCAACACGGGCGCGTTGCGCACCGCATCGACAAATCGTTGTGCCGCGTGAGTGACTCCATCAGGGGGATTTCTTTGCATCAGCAACAAGAACTCTTCTCCGCCAAAACGATATAGTGGTTCGTTGCCTCGCTTGATGCGCTTGAGCGTCTCTGCCAGATGGCGCAAAGCAATATCGCCCACCGGATGACCATAAGTGTCATTGATCTGTTTAAAATGATCCACATCGATCATCATGACATAGAGCAAGAAGCGGTTACGTTTACAAATCTGCTGTATGAGGTCGAATTCATTTTTAATGCCGTAGCGCAAGGGTAATCCGGTCAACGGATCTTGCCGCACGGCGTTGGCAAGGTACTGCGTTTTGAACTCGGCCAGCAAGTTGATCAGTTCGGATTGCGTCTGTTCAAAAGCCTCCAGATCAGTGCTTTGCCCCAGCCGCCCAGCTAGCACATCTGCGCAGATGGATCGAATCGCGTCGTGCATGGTTTGATGTACGGCTTCGATCCTGCGCGTGTTCTGCGCGTCGAGTTTCTCAAACTGTGCTTTGTTCTGCACAAACCAGCGACCGAAGCGGCAGAGGGTGTGCGACAAGGGGGCGAGTATATCCTCGCCAGGCGACGCACGCAGTACAGCGTAGCGCAACACACGGCGCGTCCAGTCCATGTGCGCTTCGACAGCTGCATCGAGTTCGGTGACGAAATTGGTTATTTCAGGAGAGAAGTCTGACATGATTTTAACGGCTTTCCCTAACGTAAAGCTAACCGGTCGCGGCCCGGAAAGCTGAAAAATAAAACCGCATTGTAACCGCGCTCCGGTTGAGCGCCATGTTGGACGAAGCCGCTATCGCGGAGAACACCCGCCGAACAGCCACCCGATAAAACAATTAAAATTTAACCTCAAGCCCTCAATCAGAGGGATCGTTTAGCATCAAACAATGAGGTTACAAAACAATGAC
>CAZAUB010000087.1:0-2067 GCA_964488195.1 uncultured Methylobacter sp.
GACAGTTCCGCGTAATTGTTGAAACCCAGCAAACGGGCTTTTTCATGGCGCAAGGCCAGGATTTTTTCCATGATTTCGCTGTTGTCCCACTGTCCGGCATGCGGCCCCAGATCGGAAGCGCGGGTTGCGAAAGCTTCGTAGTGCTCGCGGCGTAATACGCTGTTGTCGGCGTAAGTCATCACCGAAATATAGGACGGGAATTGCAGGGTAATCATCCAGCCGGTTTCGTTATGGCTTGCGGCGGTCTGTTTGGCTTGGGCCAATGCTGATTCAGGCAATCCGGCCAAATCCTGTTCGTCCCTGATGACCTTGCTCCAGGCATTGGTTGCATCGAGCAGGTTTTCCTCATAGTTGCTGGCAAGAGCGGATAATTCCTGGCTAATTTCTTTGTAGCGTTGTTTTTTTTCATTATCCAGGTCGATGCCGGATAATTTGAAATCTCTTAGAGCGTTGCGGATGATTTTTTGCTGGGCGGTGTCGAGCGTCGCAAACTCATCGCTGTCAGCAATAAAGCGATAAGCTTTAAACAAGGCTTCGTTTTGCCCCATTTCAGTCGAGTAGGCGCTGAGTTTTGGTAGGCAGGCGTTGTACGCATCGCGCAACTCGTCGCTGTTGACCACGGAATTCATGTGGCTGACCGGAGACCAGGCTTTGTTGAGCTTATCGTCTACATCTTCCAAGGGCTCGACCAGGTTTTTCCAGGTGTAATGTTGTGTGGACTGTAGATGCTGTTCTACGGACGAACGGGCCGCGTCCAATAACTGGTCAATTGCCGGTACGACGTGTTCCGGTTTAATCTGGGAAAACAACGGCAGCGTGGAGTTGGCTAATAAAGGATTATTCATAGTAGTATCAGGAAAGAAAGTTCATGGCTGCTTTGATGCGATGCTGCGCCTTGTGCAGTATATCCAAGGAAAAGTCGGCGGTCAGTTTGCCGTTTTTAAGTTTAGTGTAGGCGGGTATGGAGTTCAGGTAGGGTATTTCCTTGGCTCTGCCGGTACCGAAATAACTGTGCAATTTGGCCAGTACGACGACATCAATCAGATCCAACTTGTCGTCCTCACTTTCGTAAAACCAGTCATCGGCGTATTTGGGGATGCAGGCTAATTCCGGAGCAAAGCCCAAGGTGTGCAGCACCAGGGAGCCGACCGGCGGACTCAGAAATGGGATAGCTGAGTCCAATACATCCAAATTCGGGTATTCATTCGGATATTGTTCGGCGAAATGGAATATCGGTATCGTGCCTATGTCGCTGATTAACCCGGCTAATAAGGCATCCTCCGGGTTAACCCCGCCGTTTTCCTGTGCAAGTACAAAGCTTAAGCTGGATATATAGAGGCTGCTTTTCCACAAGTTTTGCATTTTTTCCATCAGCTGCGGATTTTTGCAGCGGAATAATTGCTTTAAACTGATGCCCATGACCAGTTTGCGCGTTTGATCCAGGCCCAATCGGGTAACAGCCGCATGGCAGTTGGTAATCGGTGATATGGGCGAGTAGGCCGGGCTGTTGGCAAGTTGAATCAGCTTGGCTACAATGGCTGCATCGACCCCGATAATTTTAACAGCCTCATTGATGCCTAAATCTTTTTCCATCGCCTCTTTCAATTTTAAAGCGACATTGGGTAATGAGGGCAGGCTTAACTTGTTTTCCCGGTAGGCTCCCGAAAAACTGGTAAAAAAACGGTTGTCGGCAATTTGCTCGGGCAATTCAATATCGATGAGCTCAACGGCAACAGACTGTTGAAGACTTTTACCCAACCATCGACAGATAAATTCTCCTGAAATCGCCAGAAGAGTGATGTCTGTTTTAGCGTATGCCGTTGCTCCGCAAACCTTGCCGCTATTGAGCGGCAGATTGGCGAGCGATGACTCAGTCGATAGCGTATAGCGGTTGTCGCTATCCGGCTGAAGCTCAACGCTTCCTTCAAGCAGATAAAAAACTGAATTGGTTTTTTGACCTAGCCTGAAAATGACTGAACCCGCAGTATAGCTTAGCGTAGTGTGAGCCAGTTGCTCGACATAGGCATCGTCCATGTCTCGAAGTGGTGCCAGTTTTTTTAGCGTTGC
>CAZAUB010000087.1:2167-7230 GCA_964488195.1 uncultured Methylobacter sp.
TCGTGCCAGCTGCGCTGGTTTTTATCAATAAGAATCCACAAGAAGCCCAGTCCACAAAATCCCCATGAAAGAATGGCGACCATGAAACGGAGTAAGGCCTGTTTCCAGCTGATGGGTTTTCTATCCATCGTGAGCACTTTTATGTTCCACGCACGTAGACCCAATGTTTGTCCGCCATGAGTCCAAAACCAAGCGTAAAAGAAGAAGCTGACTAGCAGTAGATACAGGGGGAAAAAGAATTGTTGGGCAGTGAAAGCCTCGCCTGCATTTAAAGGAAGCAACAGCGCAGTCGCGACAAATAAAACGGCGATCAGCAACAGGAAGTCGTAAAGAATTGCTGTCAGGCGACGTAAAAAACCAGGCTTATTAATGGAGTCATTGCCTGGTTTTTGCCATGTATTCTTTGTCGATCCGGCCAATTAAAGTTTAAATAAAGCTAGTTTTTGACCAAAATACATGCACATCGCCATTAGTGCTCCCAGCATTACGAGAGAAAATATGAAGGGCGGTCTATGAAACAGAAGAATGAAGAAATCTGTTGCAAAAAGGCTGGTTAACAAAGGTTGGTCAATTAAGCTATTAAGAATCTTTTTGAACATAACAATTCCTGTCAAGCACGCTAATGTTTGTGCGAGTGTTTAAAAAAATGGTTGTCTGATCTTTTATCTGGTGTGTGCAATAGGATATAACTAGAATTGCAGGTAAAAATCAGAATGGTGATTCTACTCCATTCAAAAGGGGAATGTAAAAGAAACTTGCCGATTGGGTCAGAATTCGTTAGCAATGATATAATTGAAATAATTAGAAAAATAAACAGGGTGTAAAGACTATTTTAAACTTCTTTAAAAAAATTATTAAGCCTGCACTGAGCAGGGCCGAAGTGTCAGCCAGAAATGACGCTGGATCGGTCGCTGCACACGTCAAAATATATTCGCGCGCGGAACATAATGTTTCACGATCCCAGATCAGTGAGAATGCGCTGAAGGTTTTGTATCGTCTGCAAAAGGAGGGTTTCGATGCTTATCTGGTCGGCGGCTGTGTGCGTGATTTGTTGTTGGGACGAGAACCCAAGGATTTTGATGTCGTCACCAATGCCGACCCTGACCAAGTCAGAAAAGTATTCCGTAATTGCCGGTTAATCGGGCGCAGATTTCGTCTGGCGCATGTGCATTTTGGTCGGGAAATCATTGAAGTTGCGACTTTTCGGGGGGCGGGAGAAGAGCAAAACGACAAGCAGGTACTCAACAATGAGGGGCGATTGTTGAGGGACAATGTCTACGGTACGATTGAGGAAGACGTTTGGCGCAGGGATTTTACCGTTAATGCACTCTATTATAATATCAAGGATTTTTCGGTAGTGGATTATGTTGGCGGCATGGCTGACCATAAAACCGGGACACTGAGGCTTATCGGCGATCCCGAAATGCGCTTTCGTGAAGACCCCGTGCGCATGTTGAGGGCGGTGCGTTTTGCCGTTAAACTCGGCTTCAAGCTGGATCGTGAATGCGAAAAATCGATACACAACGATGCCCAGTTACTGGCCGGCATACCCTCCGCTAGGCTTTATGATGAAGCGTTAAAGCTGTTTTTATCCGGCTACGCGCTGCAAACTTTTGAAATGCTCAGGCATTACGGGCTTTTTCAAGTACTGTTTCCTGCCACGGAGAACAGTTTGGCAGTTGAAGAAAACGGTTTTCCCCGATTGTTGTTGATTAAAGCGCTGGAAAATTCGGATAACAGGATAGCCGATGGTAAAACGGTTACGGCCTACTTTTTATTGGCGGCCTTTTTGTGGGAACCTGTGCAGATGCTGGCCAAAGAAAAAATGGCGCAAGGCGAGGTTGAATTTAACGCCTATCAGGATGCCGCCAGTGAGATTATTGCCAGACAGGTTAGAAGTACGGCACTTCCTCGCCACATCAGTATGGCTATGCGCGAGGTTTGGAGTATACAACCCAAATTTAATGCGCGTATCGGCTCTAAACCCAGTCGTTTGATCGGGCATCCTCGCTTTAGAGCGGGCTACGATTTTTTGTTGTTGCGTTCCGAGACCGGAGGGGCCGATCCTGAGTTGGCTGAGTGGTGGACCCTGTATCAGAATGCCAGCGAAAATGAACAAAGAAAAATGACCCAGCCGCCACGCCATCCTCAAAATAACAAGCCGGGACGCAAAAGAAGCTATCATAAAAAGGCTAAAGACAGCGCGGCAAAAACAGAGTCTTAATTTATTTTAGTCATGAAAAACTCAGAAACTAATTTGGTAACGGCTTATATAGGATTGGGCAGTAATCTTGCAAACCCGGAGCGGCAAATAAAATCAGCGCGCACTGCAATAGCGCAAATCGCCGGAGTGCGGGAGCTGGCATTTTCCAGTTTGTATCATAGCCCGCCTATGGGGCCGCAGGATCAGCCCGATTATGTTAATGCGGTGATGTGTGTTGCAACCGATCTGCCGCCGATAGACTTGCTGCGTTGCCTGCAACGTATTGAAAACGATCAGGGTCGGATGAGGAAGTCTGAGCGTTGGGGAGCCAGAACGCTGGATTTGGATGTTTTGATCTATGGCGATCAGCTCATTGAGTTGCCTGATTTAATCGTGCCGCATCCGGGTCTCGCTGAACGGGCTTTTGTCCTGTATCCCTTGTATGAGATCGCTCCGCACACACTGGTGCCCGGAAAAGGCAATATTGCCGATCTGCTTGCCAAGTGTCCAATGAATGAACTGAAACGGCTGGATTAATTCTTGCCTCAGTAAAATCAGCATCTATCTGAATAAAATGAATCAATATTCTTCCGCAGCTATTCTAAAACCGTTGTCGATTACCGATCTGGCCGCCATGAAACAGCGCGGCGAGAAAATCTCGTGCTTAACCGCCTACGATGCCGCATTTAGCGCATTAATCGACAAGGTTGGTATTGATATGATGCTGGTCGGTGATTCGTTGGGTATGGTTATCCAGGGGCATGATACCACGCTGCCGGTCACCATCAGGGACATGGTTTATCATGCCCGATGCGTCAGCAATGCCAGGCAGCGGGCGTTTATCATCGCTGATTTGCCGTTCATGACGTATACGACGCCTGTCATCGCGGCCAAAAATGCGGCCAAATTGATGCAGCTTGGCGGCGCGCAAATGGTTAAGCTGGAAGGGCCGAGAATTGACTGCGTCGGTTTTCTCGTCGATCAGGGCATTCCGGTTTGCGGGCATTTGGGCTTGTTGCCGCAATCGATCAATCAATTGGGCAGTTATAAGGTTCAGGGCAAGGAACAGGCGGCTGCCGAAAAAATGCTTGCCGATGCTCATCAATTGCAGCAAGCGGGTGCGGGGCTGCTGGTACTGGAGTGTGTTCCTGCAAGCTTGGCTAAAGACATTAGCGCACAGTTAACGATTCCTGTGATAGGCATCGGTGCTGGTGTAGACTGCGATGGACAGGTGCTGGTGCTTTACGACATGCTTAATATCGGCACAGTCAAGCGCCCGCGTTTTTCTAGAAATTTCATCAGTGACGTTGCGAATATCGAGGAGGCCATCCATGCCTACCACCAGGCGGTCAAGCAATCCCGGTTTCCAGCGGCTGAACATAGTTTTTAAGGCTTATGCACATAGTTAACACTGTATCAGCATTACGCGATGCCGTTAGAGCGTGGCGTTCAGCAGGGCAGAGCGTTGCATTGGTGCCGACGATGGGCAATCTGCACTCCGGGCATCTAGCACTGGTGAATGAAGCCCAAAAAAAAGCAGATCGGGTGGTGGTCAGTATTTTTGTAAACCCTACCCAGTTTGGTGTTGGCGAAGATTTTGAGACCTATCCCCGTACCGAATGTGAAGACCAGCAAAAGCTCAATGCCTCCGGCGTGGATTTGTTGTTTCAACCTGCTGTTTCAGCTGTTTATGCGCCGGATGCCACAACGGTCGTGTCGGTAACCGGTCTGTCCGAATGGTATTGCGGTGCGTCCAGGCCGGGGCATTTTACCGGTGTTGCGACAGTTGTTTGTAAGTTATTCAATATGGTGCAGCCGGATATTGCCTTATTTGGTTTAAAAGATTTTCAGCAGTTAACAGTGATACGGACGATGGTCAGGGATCTGAATATTCCTGTTGAAATACTCGGCGTAGAAACGGTTCGAGAAGCAAGCGGCTTGGCAATGAGTTCCAGGAACGGCTATTTAACCGCCGAGGAAAAAACGGTTGCCGCAAAATTGTATCAGTCCTTGTGTATTGCGCGTGATGCTGTTTTAGCGGGATCGCAGTCTTATCAGGAAATAGAGCGCCGGGCGTTGCTGTTTTTGCGAGAATCCGGTTTTCAGCCGGATTATTTTAGTGTGTGTAGAGTGAGTGATTTAAAAAAAGCAAACGCGGACGATGTGGAACTGGTTTTGCTGACGGCGGCACGCTTAAGCAAAACCCGGCTGATCGATAATGTTTGTTTTTCCAGATAGGTAATAGCATAATTTGTATGGCTTGGAAAATGCTAAAAGTTGATGCATTGTTGCAATTAATGGATAATGCACGGTTCTCAAGGGTATTTATATAGTGTTTTATTATGCAAATCACGATGCTTAAAGCGAAATTACATAGGGCCACGGTGACTCATTCAGAATTGGGTTATGAGGGTTCTTGTGCGATTGACGGCAATATTCTCGATTTATCGGGTATTAGGGAATACGAGCAGATACATATCTATAATATCAATAATGGCGCACGTTTTACGACCTATGCCATTCGTGCCGAAGAAGGATCAGGGTTGTTTTCAGTTAATGGGGCGGCTGCGCGCCTAGCGTGTCCCGGTGACCTGATTATTGTTTGTGCATTTGCAATATTGGATCAAAAAGAAGCGGAAAAACATAAGCCTACCCTGATTTATTTTAATGAAAAGAACGAAGTTCAGCGTTCAGCCAGTTCCATTCCCGTTCAGGCCGCTTGATTGCCAGTCTTATCCGCGCATTTTCAATGCGCATAAATTAGAAATCCATAGAGCCTTTGAGTGCTAATTTTTTAGTCCGGTTGTTGTCCTAGCTGGCGATTGGCAGATTGTAGAACTGCCGCTAAAAAGCGGCAGCA
>CAZAUB010000087.1:7330-8484 GCA_964488195.1 uncultured Methylobacter sp.
ACTGGCTTCAGTCAGCGTTATGCTTTGATCCATTTGAGTAAGCACTTTTTGCAAGCCTATTCTTTTTGCGCTGTTAATCACCAGCGGGGATCTAATGGCACCTTTAATGGCGGGTTGGTCGGATGTGGCTCCCAGTAGCGATAGGGCATGTGTTTTTAGAGACTGAATGGCGGTTTTAATGCTAGGTTGATCGGACTCGTCTTTATGCAGGATTATCAGGATAAGGATGTCGGCGGGATCTTCAATCCCCAGCGTGGCTTCTTCCGCATCGTTTAATACAAAGCTGTAATTGATATTGAAAATAGACGGTTGTGCAACTGAAAGGACAAGGGATTCATCATCTAAGGATTGCAGCCAGAAAATGAGGGGATTGTCGCCTTCTTGATGAAACAGCTTGAAACGGGTTTGATTTTCAAAGCCAGGTATTCCGTTGGGAAAGTTGATGATGGTGCTGGGATCGATGGATTGTTCCCCGAAAAAACTTGATTTAATTTCCATAATGAACTCTGGTGAAAGTGGAGGTAAAGTTAAATATATAGTCTATAGCTATCAGTATAGCAAGGCTAACTTGTAATAAGCTATTTACCAGGATTTTACCCAGTCGCCAATCTTGACGCCCAGTTCACGAGCAGGGACTTCCAAGCTGCCTATAGCGTAACGAGGCGTGATACTGCGGATGGTTAATACTCCGGCCGGTTGCTTGTCTTTACCTATAAAGCTGAGGCCGCCATCAAGATTTAAGTCATCAGCGCCTGAACTATAAACCACCAGTTGATCGCCGACATTAAGTTTTTCCTGCGCACCCGCATCGATAAACACCTTGTTGTCCTTGATTTCAATAATACGCGTTGCAAAGGGGTAACAACTTAAGGATTGGCGAATATCAGTGCTTGCCTGATCTATAATTTGAGTTATTTTATTGCCGGTCGAGGTGGCGTTAAAGCGTTCGCTGCCTACCGTATAAGTTGCCGGTATCCACACATCGCCAATGACATCATCAACATAACGCTGCTGGAACAGTAATGCGCCGGTTAGTCCGTCGTGTACATAAACATCTATACCAATCCCTCGTCTGGCTACAACATCGCGCACCAAACTTCTGGCGAATGCCAAAGGCCCCGCGCCTCTCATATATTCGGTGGATTCGACCTCCA
>CAZAUB010000088.1:0-2976 GCA_964488195.1 uncultured Methylobacter sp.
CAGCCATTAAGGCGGAGGATGAAGCGCAACAAGCCGCTCGATTTGCCAGTCAAGCCCAAACATCCGCCTATACGGCCGGTCAGGCGGCGGGGCAATCTCAGGAACACGCCCAGGCAGCAGCCAGCAGCAGTGCCCAAGCAACCCAATTTAGTGAACAGTCGGCCAACCGCGCTCAAGAAATTGGACAACAGCTCAGCGAAGCGCAAACCTCTATGGATAGGATACGGGGGCTTCAACGTCAGGCTGAATTTCTAGTGTCACAGATGCAACAAGCGCTTTCAGAAACTCAAGAGGCCCAGCGCGTGGCTGAACAGGCGCGTGATGATGCGCAGAGGCTGCGGGATGACGCGCAGAAGCTGCGAGATCAGGCACAAGAGGCTTCAGATCGCGCCCAGGATCATTCCCGTAGCGCCGAACAAGCCGAATCCGAGGCTAGACGCGCCGCCGCAGATACGCAAAACTCAATGTTCGACGCGAAAGCGGTGTTGTCGCGCGCTTTCAATGCGGCGAAGTGGTAGCGGCGAGGGAGCTCCCCCTCAATCATTGGTTCACAACAAAGCTTGTACTACCTTGGGAAAGGTAGTACAAGCTTTGGCTGCTGTAATGGATAGTGTGTTTTGGTTTTATGGAATACGCCCCAGTGAATTGGCCTTTCCGATTTCGACTGCTTAGCATCTTCTGCCAATAGCGTTCAACATTTCGGTATACCTTTTCCAGAGCCCGAGAATTTCCGGCTATACCATAGCAGGCATCGTGCCCTTGCAGTACCCAGTTAAGATTGATAACTTGTTCTTTTGTCGGCAAATGGCCCGTTACGAATTGTCCGTTAATTAACGCACTGGATACGCCCGCGTAATCAATAGTTATGTAGGTTACACATGGAGTATTTTCCTAACTACAAATCCGCTTGACCGGAAAATGACAACTAAACCGGCTGCCTTTGCCCAATTCACTGGCTATGTTTAATTTGGCGTCATGGCGCATCAGCACATGTTTGACGATAGCCAAGCCTAGCCCGGTGCCGCCCACCTTCTTGATGCGCTTGACTTCAGACCGGTAAAATCGTTCGGTAACGCGGGGAATATCGGCCGTTGCAATACCTTCGCCCTGATCTTCAACATCCAGCACAATGCTGTCGTTGGACCGGTGCCAGCGCACTTTTACCACGGAATCATCCGGCGAATATTTAAGCGCATTACCCAGCAGGTTGGTGAAGGCGCTACGCAATTCCTGCTCTTCGCCAACGATATGCACATCGGTTTCCAGGCTTAATTCGATCCGGGCTGGGATGCTATCGTGCAAGGTCTGCGCTTCTTTGCAAATCTGGCTTAATAAAGCCGGGACATTGACGCACTCGGTTTTCTTTTGCTGGGTTTCCAGGCGGGTCAGCAACAGCAAATCATCGACCAGATGCTGCATGCGCTCGGTTTGTCCATGCATTTGCTGGAACGAGGTGGTCAATAAGGGTGATTCGCCGTCATCCATGTCCTGCAAGGTTTCCAGATAACCTTTTAACACAGTTAAAGGCGTTCTGAGTTCATGCGACACATTGGCCACAAAATCCTTGCGCATCCTTTCCATTTTTTTCAGCTGGGTCACATCCTGGGCCAACAGCAAGCGTAAGCCTGCGCCATAAGCGATAATCCGCACGGCCAGTGTTATGCGGTTGTTTACCGGGGAAGGCAAGATGACCGGCTCGGTATAATTCCCGGATTTAAGATAGCGGATAAATTCAGGGAAACGGATCAGGTTGGGAATACGTTGGCCTTTATCTGATTGCTGCAAGCCGAAAACTTCCCTGGCCGCTTTATTCGCCCATTCAATCTCGTCATTGGAGCCCAAAACGACGGCGGCATCCGGTAACGCTTCGGTGGACTGGCGGAACTGGTCAACCATTTTGCCCAGTTTCTTTTTGCGTTTTTTTTCGTTCTTTTTGATACGGTAAACATGGTAATAAATTTCTTCCCAAATGCCGGACGTCTTGGGATATTTAGCGCCGCCCCCGGTTCTTATCCATTTTTCAAAGCGGTTAATCTGGAATAGTTGGCGCATTAACATGCCCAGAGTCAACGCCAGCGCCAAGGGCATAAAAAGCCCGGTCATGCCGCCCGCTATCGACACCGCTACAAACAGCAACAGTCCGGTAATGATTTCTTTTTGCCAGACATCCATAGTGGTTACGATGGCATCGATGCAGACGCAGTTGACAAGTCCGCCACTGAAAACCGGTAGCCGAAACCGCGCACGGTTTGCACTAAATCTTCCCGGCCATGTTCACCCAGAATTTTCCGTAACCGCCGGATATGCACGTCGACGGTGCGTTCTTCAATATAGACGCTACGACCCCAGACCTGATCCAGCAATTGGGTGCGATTGAATACTTTGTCGGGATGGGTCATAAAAAACTGCATTAAGCGGAACTCGGTCGGACTCACGTCCAGTTGTTTGTCGCCGATGCTGAGCCGGTGCTGTTCGGTATCCAAAACCAGATCGCCCTGGATGATTTGCGCTAAATCATTAATTTTTCCGCTACGACGCAAAACGGCACGGATGCGCGCCACCAGTTCTTTGGGTGAAAAGGGTTTAGTCATATAATCGTCTGCGCCGATTTCAAGGCCTCTAACCTTATCCTCTTCCTCGCCCCGTGCGGTCAGCAAGATAATAGGCAGTTCGCGGTACATCGGGTCTTTCTTTAAGCGCCTGGCCCACTCGACGCCGCTGGTTCCCGGCAACATCCAATCCAGCAAAATCAAGTCGGGCAAGGCATCATCCAGGGCTTTTTGCGCGTCTTGCGCATCCGCTGCCGCAATCGACCTAAAACCAGCCTGCTCAAGCACCATCATCAACATTTCTCTGATGGCATCTTCATCTTCAACAACGAGAATATTTAAATTGGGCATAATTAAATTAGGGTAATAATAAACGGAACATTCTACCAAATACCATATTACCCTTTTATGACAAACAGGATTTGCT
>CAZAUB010000088.1:3076-8428 GCA_964488195.1 uncultured Methylobacter sp.
AACGTAGCCTAACCCGACGACCGCTGCCGCAGAGCTTCAACTTTATGATTGAAATTTTACGTCGATATAGTCTTATAACGCTGCTATTGATCTTTAGCTTTGCTGTTTCTGCTGACCCTCCTCCCTTGGAAACCGTAGGCCGTAGCGGCGACCGGCCGGTCGCCCCTACCCAAATATCGAAAGATAATGCCGAGTCCCAAGAAACCGCCATCATGAAATGGTGGAAATTATTGTTGGATTTACCGTTGCTTGCAGGCTGGGACAAGCAGTCCGATGACATTTATGAACCCGGTTTCAGCGCGCAAAGCAAATCTAATGCGCCCAAATATGTAATCGGCATCCACCCCTTGCATAATCCCAAAAAGCTGTTTGAAGTTTACGGTCCCATCGTCGATTTCCTTAATGCAAACATGCCTGAAGCGGATCTTATCCTGGAAGCATCACGCAATTATGAGGAATTTAACAAGAAGCTCTACAGCGGACACTTTGCTTTTGCGATGCCCAATCCTTATCAAACCATCACCTCGCTTAAGCATGGCTATCGCGTGTTCGGCAAGATGGGCGACGACCATGATTTTACCGGCATTATTCTGGTGCGTCGCGACAGCGGCATTAACACCGTCGCCGACCTCAAGGGCAAAGCCGTATCTTATCCTTCGTCGTCTGCGGTGGCGGCGGCCATGATGCCCCAGTATTATCTACAGACCCACGGCATTGATATTAACCACGACATTGAAAATCGCTATGTCGGTTCGCAGGAATCTTCCATCATCAACGTATTGCGCGGCCATGTTGCGGCCGGAGTAACCTGGCCGGTGCCATGGAAACTATTCAGCAAGGAAAATCCCCAGTTGGCTGGCCAGCTTGAAGTCAAATGGGAAACCGAGCCGCTGCAAAACAACGGTTGGGTGGTGCGTAAAGACCTGCCGACAGAGGTGGCAGACAAGTTTGCTGTACTGCTGTTTAATCTTGACCAGCATCAGCAAGGCCGGGAAATGTTGGCGCATGTTCCGGTTAGCCGCTTTGAACCGGCTAATGATGACACTTATGAGCCGACGCGGGCATTTATTGCGGCCTTTATCAAAACAGTGCGACCTTTAGAATAAATGGACATAATGATGACTGCTCGTAATCGAAGCAAAGCGCAGCGGTTTTTTTTTAGCGGTTCCATCCGGCATCAATTAGCGTTGTCATTTGGCGGTGTTGCGCTGATTATGATGATAGGACTTGCAGGCCTGTTATTCGAGCGACAACGTAATTTTCTTTATAGCGCCGCCGTGCAGCAGGGTCAATCGCTGACCACCTCGCTCGCCAGCAGCAGTACATCATGGGTATTGGCCAACGATATTGCCGGATTAAAGGAAGTATTGCAGGGTTTTGTCGGCTTACCCGATCTGGAACGGGCCTATGTTTTATCGTTGCGCGGCGAAGTGCTGAGTTCCACACGATCTAACGAGGCCGGACTATTCGTTACCGATGCTCAAAATCAAAAACTGCTAAATTCTCCGCCAAAAATTCAAGTATTGCTTGCCAATACTCACCAAATTGATGTTGCCGCACCAGTAATGGCCGGGCAGCGCCATGTCGGATGGGCGCGGGTAGAAATGACCATGAACGGGGTTAATGCCAATCTTCGCTCCGTTGTGGTCATGGGCGTAAACTTTATAGCGTTTGCGGCGCTGACAGTATTGACTGCTGCAATACTGTTGGCGCGAAGACTCACCAGAAGATTGCATCACCTGATGCGGGTAGCCGCCGAGGTCGAGGGGGGAAACCTCGGTGTGCGGGCGCGTATTTCCGGCGAGGATGAGGTTAGCATACTCGCGCACGATTTTAATCAGATGCTGGATGCTCTGTCCAATTCCGAACGGCAGCGAGAGCGAATCAACCACCTGTATGCGGCATGGACCCAGAGCGCCGACATTATTGTGCGCGAGCCGGACGAGGTTAAGTTGCTGACTGAGGTGTGCCGGATTATAGCCAATCATGTTGCCTTTAAACTGGTCTGGGTGGGTATGGCCGAACCGGATGGCTGGGTGCGCGCAGTAGCCACCAGTCATCCTGATTCTACCAACCTCCTGAATATCAAAGTCTCGGTGGATGAGGCATTGCCGGAGGGACGCGGACTGATAGGGACGACAATCCGGGAAGGTGTGCCGAAAATTCTCAACAGCTTTCTCAATGAACCCAGTATGCTGCCCTGGCAACCCATGGCCGCTGCAGAAAACATTAACGCGGCAGCGGCATTCCCGCTGATGCGTGGCGGTCGCTGTATCGGAGCTATTGCCGTCTACTCAGCTGAACAAGACTGCTTTATCCCCGACCTGATTGACCTGATGCGTGGACTGACTGATGATCTTTCCTATGCGCTGGACAATTTCGACCGCGAGAAGCGGCGACTCAAAGCCGAGCATGAGCTGCGCATTGCGGCGGCGGCGTTTGAGTCCCAGGAAGGCATACTCGTTACTGATGCCGACAATAATATCTTGCGAGTCAATAAATCGTTTACCAGACTAACCGGTTACCGTGCTGATGAGGTTATCGGCAAACCCGCAGACATACTCAAATCCGGTCGGCAGGACAGTGAATTCTATGCTGCCATGTGGGAAAGCATCAATCGCGATAAATACTGGCAAGGCGAGATCTGGAATAAAAGAAAAAATGGTGTCGTCTATCCTGAATGGCTATGCATAACCGCTATTACCAATCCTGACGGTGTGGTTACCAACTATGTCGGCACCTTTACCGACATTAGTCAGCGCAAGGCCGATGAACAGCGCATCAAAGATCTGGCTTACTACGATTCCCTGACCAAACTCCCTAACCGCACCTTACTATTCGATCGACTCAATCTGGCACTTAACGCCAGCAATCGTAACAAGACTCACGGCGCGTTAATGTTCCTTGATCTTGATAATTTCAAAACGCTTAACGATACGCTGGGGCATGATCATGGCGATCAATTGCTGATCGAAGTGGGACGACGCTTGCAAAGCTGTGTGCGGGAAGTTGATACCGTAGCCAGACTGGGTGGTGATGAGTTTGTGATTATGCTGGAGTGTCTCGATGAACAGGAGATTGAGGCGGCCGTTCAGGCCCACGCAGTTGCCGAAAAAATTCGCAATAGTCTGGCTGAATTCTACCTGTTGAAAACCAATCTCGATCGCGTCGGTTCCCTACCGACTGCGACACTTCCGCCATCCCTGGCAGTCGAAAATAAATTACACTCTTTTGTCGAACACTATTCTACGGGCAGCATTGGTTTTGTCCTGTTTCTGGGCCACGAAACCAGCGGCGAAGAACTGCTTAAACGCGCCGATCTGGCCATGTATCAGGCCAAACACGCCGGGCGAAATGTGATACGCGCTTTTGTTCCTGAAATGCAAGAGACTTTAAATTTGCGGGCCTCTTTGGAAACCGATTTGCGCAATGCGCTAGACCGCAACGAATTGAGTTTACATT
This sequence comes from uncultured Methylobacter sp., assembly GCA_964488195.1. Lineage (GTDB taxonomy): Bacteria > Pseudomonadota > Gammaproteobacteria > Methylococcales > Methylomonadaceae > Methylobacter_A. Next base: position 6,539 of record CAZAUB010000088.1, read on the forward strand.
ATCAGGTACAGATAGATATATCAGGACAGCCGGTTGGTGCGGAGGCGCTGATACGCTGGAATCAGGCCGAGCGCGGCATGATTTCTCCAGCCGAATTTATTCCGCTCGCCGAAGAAACCGGCCTGATTCTGTCTATCGGTCATTGGATATTGAGACAAGGCTGCGAAACGTTGGTTGACTGGACAAAATACCCTGAAACCCGTGAGCTGAAATTGGCGGTAAATATCAGCAGTCGACAACTTGGTCAGGCTGATTTTGTAGAGCAGGTGCGTGCGATATTATCGGAAACCGGTGCCAATCCCGCTCTGCTCAAATTGGAAATTACCGAGTCCGTGATCCTGGATAATGTGGAAGACACCATTGCTAAAATGCATGCTGTCAGGGAGTTGGGGGTTAATTTTTCGATGGATGATTTCGGTACCGGTTATTCCTCGCTGTCTTATCTGCAAAGATTACCCTTGGAGCAACTGAAAATAGACCAATCATTCGTCAGGGATTTGGCTATTAACAAACATGACTCAGCCATCGTCCGAACCATTCTGGCGCTGGGAAAAAATCTTGACCTTAATGTTATTGCCGAAGGGGTAGAAACGGAGACTCAGCACGGGCATCTGACAAATTACGGATGTCTGGTATTTCAGGGGTATTTGTTCGGCAGGCCGGTTCCTGCGGATATATTCAAACAGAGCCTGTTGGCTGGGCAGATGGAAAAACTGTCATTATCTTAATCTTACATAAAAAATAGAACGCTGATGACGCTGATAATTATGATTGAATAAGATTTTTAATTATCCTAGAAAAATCAGTTAATCGTCGTTTTAGAATTATCTGTGTTCATCATAATTATCAGCGTCATCAGCGTTCCATTGGCTTTGATGAAAGTGGTGTATGCAGTCATACCCCAACCCTCAATTTTATTTATCCCGTCCAGACAAGGAAAACTTTACCGTGTCACCCAATATCCTGCTTTTTGCCCTGCTATTGGTCATCCAGCCTTGCGTTTACGCAGCCAATACCGATTCGCCCTACTTCAAAGGCGGCAAAATTGACGCTTTCTACGATCGCAAGGATAACGGTGATTTTCAGGTCAACAGTATTTTATGGACTCCGGTTTTTAAAGGCGGTCACGGAGTACAGGTCTCTGAAACGGGCGGACAGGATGTTAACTACTTCGGCGGCTTTGCGCGCCCCTTGCTGACCCGCCCCGAACTCGGCGATTTAATTCTGGGCGCTCAGGAAATTCTGCAAGGAGATAGCAAACAAACCGAGGTGCAGGGCGAATACCGATTGCCGTCCGGCCTGGGCTTTGGCGGCGGATTTGTCGATAGAAGCCTCAGCAATCAGGATATTAAATTCGCCAAAATGTCCTACCGGAACGAGTGGCAGTCCATCAAATACATCATCTCCACGCAATGGCAGCGCTTTCAAGAACGAGATTACCCCGGCGGCTACGTCGCCCTGTACAGCAAACAATTGATGGCGAGCTGGGGCAGCGATGGCGAACAATGGCGCAGCACTTTTGGCTATGTAGCGCCTGATCAGGGCGCGAATCAACTGCGACCGGCGTTTGAAGTGTTTTATGTCGATAACAGCATCGGCAAAATCAACGGCCCCAAGGATTTGTGGGTTAGCGGCAGCCTGGGTTTCCGCAAAGGCTTTTTAGGCCACGAATCGCGGCTGGGCCGGGCGATGGGGCCGACCGGCGTGGAGTTTTCCAATCCGATCGGCTACCTTAACCCCAACTTCAACCGCCGCCTGACTGCCTGGGAAATCGGAGAGTTTGTCAATTTCCGCTTTATCCACAAAACCCTGCCCAACGGCAGGCGCGAAGAAACGCTGGAAACCGCCATTTACCCCGGCCAATTGCTCAGAACCGACAGCCTGATCGAC
>CAZAUB010000089.1:0-8424 GCA_964488195.1 uncultured Methylobacter sp.
TATATGAACCCTATGGGATTTATTTATTCTGAAATTTACGCTGAATAGTTACAAAAATCCTAAAATCACCCCAGAAGAAATAGTGCCCAGGAATCTATTCACCAAAGAGCAAATACTTGCAATCAGACAGGAGGCTGAGGTGGAATACAATAATATAAATCATCTAAAAATTGTTTATTCAAGTCTAGCTGCTGAATATGGGGTGTCCGCAATAGCGATACACCTAATATTAACTAAACAAGTTTGGGGTGATCTTCACATATTAAAAAAGGATTGTGTTGATGCTGATTAAACTTACCGACAGATATAATCATCATGAACAGCTGATTTCTCGCGTTTTTTAAACGCGATTAAACGATTCGTTACAATCATCTCGATGAATGACATTACTGACGAAAATCCACCGTTTAAAATCGTTTAATTTAGTTTACCTCTGGATAATTTAATCATTAACCCCCGTTGTCTTTAGGGGAAGAAATGTTGAAAGTGTACATTCAATCAATAACATAAGGTGAATAAAATGAAATTTGAAGATGGTGTACGTTATCGGTTTAACCCCTTCGCAAAAAATTATGTAGCTACTGCCGGTCTAATGAACTGGATTGAGAAACATCAAGCCCACTGGTTAATGGACATTATCGCCAGTTACAAAGTTGATCTGATGGAGAAGAAGGCTGATTACCTGAAAATATGTGAAATGGTGGTTGATGTCGAAAATTCCTGTGGGGTTTTTACCATTTCCGATGAAATCAATGGGGAGTTAGTCAAACAGGTTATTGAATATACCGATTTAACTGAAAATATTAAAATCTGGGCGATTAACGAAGGTGATCTAGTCGTTTGTCTCTTACCAGAAGAATATTAGGTTTTAAACTAATAGAAAATCCTCTTCGGAGGGTTTTCTATATCTGACAAAAAATCATTAAAAATCAATCTAATTTTTGTTAAATATCCTCCATAAATTTCACCTACCCCCTATCCAAACGATTTCCTGTGGACAATTCACAACTGAATTCCGATAAAGTTCAAATTTCCCTCTTTCAATCATAAACCCAAAATCCCTAAAAAGAGTTAACAGATACTTCCTCCTATCTATCCTCACTTAACCAAAACCCAATCCAATACCTCCTTCCCATGTGGAACTTTTGGAACAATACCTCTATTATAAGATTATTCCAAAAGTTCCTCACTCCACAGTCCTATCCGATTTTAATGTCCACTAAATCCACGGTTAATATCTAAAATCCGTATCCAATCGAACCCTCTCGTAAATCCGCCGTTAAACGCCCCAAACTCACTTTACGATTCAATACACCGTGAATACAATTGTCATTGATTCACGGATCATATAACGTTAAATAGACGTATTTTTCCATGTCCATTTAAGATTTATACTCTCTCAGAATTATCCCTATCCCGTCATTTAGGGATTCGTCGGATGTTGGTTTTTAACATTTCCTCAAACCAAACCTTTTCACTATCTGCCCATGGTCTTTTTGCATCATTGACCTTCATATCTCTACGGATTACCGCATCAGATTTACCTTTCGACTGTAAATTCTGAATCGTTTTTAAACGCCTTTCCCGTTGACCCTCCACTTTTTCGTTTATGACACCTCCCTTTAACCGGATTTCATCCAACATTTGATCAATAGCCTTTTCAACCTCCAAAACTTCGCTGGTGGAAAGAAGTTTACGTACTGTTTTCCAGCGTAGATTCAGTTTAATGTCCTTCTTATTAGCCCCGGATTCAATCAGTTGTTTTGCCCTTTCAATTAGGATTTTATAACTCCGAGGGATGTCATCGGGGATAGCTTGCAGGTTTTCTATTTGGGTTAACCACTCACCTGTTTCTTCTCTAGCTAGATACCGAGGAACCCACCAAGAATCAACCGGCTCGATGGACATTGCCGACAATTGAGCAGTAATAGCTTCAAGTTCCATTTCATCTTCAAGTTCCTCAAGTACTATCATTTTAACAACTCGATCTACGTCAGTCGGCCTTCTCAGGATACGACCTATATTTTGCGTTAAGGTGTTGGCCCGGTCTTCCAGAATACATTCCTTAATTATTTCAGGGTCCTCGGTGACATGAACAGATACCGGTTTGTAAACGCTAGAGTTAATATTCACCAGTGGATATTCAGCAAAATCGATACCTCGCCCTAATGATCCAAAGGAATACGTTTGCAGAACTTTATGCTGGCCATGTTCGTGCTCATCAGAGGTGAGCATGTATTGGCTTTTGTTGTAGCCTAATCTGACCATGATTTGAGTCTTGCTTAACTCCTCAAAATCCCGTTCCGCAGCTTTTCTGGTTTCACGAAATCTAAACATTTTATTAAAGGTCCAGTGCCCCTCAATCATTAGCTTTAGGGGCAAACTCCTATGCGTTCCGACCACGATTATTTTATCCATCTTGCGTTCCTCTTTCGGAGGAACATCAAAGCGTTTCATTTCCGGCAGCATGTCGCTTAAAAAACGCTGATGTAAGGGTGTAATTGTCGCGGTAAGCCCTGTAACTGATTTTGCTTTAGCCATCCAGAGTAACGGCCTTCTGTCAATCAACGTGACCGTAAGCACATTGCAAGCTCTACTGGGAAAACTAAGCTTTCTACGTTCATCTTCGGAAATGGTTGCCAATGAGATTTCAGTATTGGTACCAAACTGTTCAATTACCTCCTCACGGCTGATTTCATCATCGTCGTAAATGATCACCGGTCGGTAGACCGTGGGTAGATAAGCGGCGTTCAGGTGATCCTCAAAAATGGTCTTAAAATCAGCCATTGGGTCATCACCCGGTTGTTCGAACTGCACTGAGCCAGGATCGTCTGCTTGTTGAAGCATACAGACTTCATTATTTCCTGCCCTGATTCGACTGATAACCCGATCCTCTAAATCAACATGTTCGAGTTCTTCAACGCGAGTGCCCTCCATGAACTCGCCAACGCCCACGTAACCAAGATTACGATACTGGTCAACATCGAGCTTGTTACCGTCATACCTACGCATATGACAATTAGTGCAGTTATTGAAGCCGTGAAACATGCCGCACTTCATGACTTGGGTATTTTTGATCTTACCTGCTTTGGTTGTCCTGCGCCAACGACTACCTAACGGCAGGTTGGTCACTTGGCTTTCGATAAACGCATCAACCTCGTCAATAAATACGTGAGTATTGGCGTCAATGAATTTAAGGAAGGCATAGTAGAAGGTCGAAAACCTCCGGCGTGAGACATATGTGTAATGGGTAATTGCAACTCGCGTCGAGTCCCTGACAGAATCAGTCGATTTTGCTTTACCTATACGAAGTTCGCCGGTTGCCTCAATGAGATCAATTCCTTGCTCATTAATGTTGTCAGATTCCAGAAGGGCGGCAAAACGTTCAGCCAGCTGCAACATCTGGTCTTTATTGGAACAGATGATTGCAAATTTATCCTGATTGCCGCCTTCTGAGTCCAGGTAGGGAATAATGTGCGTTACGATGGTGTGGGTCTTACCACTACCGGTCGGAGCTAGCACCAGTTTGTAACGGGTCTCGTCTTGAATGGCATAAGCAATTTCTTTGGCTTCCTCACGGATAACCAAATTCTCAGGTTTGACTACAACAGGCCGTTGAAAACAAAGCTTTTCCTTTATGCGCCTTTCCCATAGCTTCCGTGTTGACTTGCAACTCTGGTGAAAGCAGGATACCCGAAGGTTGCCGTTCCATAAGGCGACCTTCATATTTTGATCGTTACCCTGACTGCTGTGTTCTTGATGCCCCACACAAGGGCCTGTCAAAACCAACCCTTGTCGATTTGATTCAAGTGCTAGAAGTCCACCAACGGACCGATAGTCGGCATCGGTGTTGGCTAGTTGTTGGAATTCTTTTAACTGCCGCTCAACTGCATTATCACCAATGGAATCGCTTGGTTCGACTCGTTCAAGGTCTTCCTCAGGAATTAACCATTCCAAATACTTCAGTAATGCCTTGGGAATAGCACTCAACTTCCCCTTATTACGGTACGCCATCCCATCCGGGTGAGGACCAGCCAGTTGTACAACTTTTTTTCCATAGAGGATTTCAAAGCCATTTTCCGTGAAGAAATTGGCACCGGTGGTTTTCAGATCATCCCCGTTATATTTGAATACGATAGTTCCGCGTTTTTGACCTGATCTCACCTCACTCGAATCAAAATCACCGTGCCAACAAACCGTGCCGCTTTTCCCAAGATGTTTGAACAACTCAGTGTTGTTGGCCTTTTCCAGATGATCAATGTCAATGCCTATAACCCCAAACTCTTGGCCGGTATAAGCACCAAAACCTTGGTAGCCATACCAATCCGCCTGATCCATTGGTGTCTCTTGCCAATAACGAATAGTCTCATCGGCATAGGTATTTGGAACCCCGGCTTTTTCGTTACCTTTTCCAGTTCGCCCCTTAGGAACGATTACCAACCCTTTGATTTTAGCTTTTTCAGCAGCAATAACCAATTTTGTTTTGCCAGCGGCCTTGGCGGTTTTCTGTAACTGGATGTCATCTAAAAGGGTCTGGGCTTCATTAATGTAATAGTCATAATCCAGATCGTCTGGAATAGCGTAGGATGTTAATCGATTGGCAATACCGCAATCTTCGGAATTCGGCACTCTGCTCCATTTCAGGCTACCATCATCTTTCTTAACGCATTTTTCGATGGGGTGACCATTAACAGACTTGTACCACCGGTTGGTTTTCTGGATGGAGACACTACCGTGTTTAATTTCAATAGCTTTTTTGTCACGCACACTGCCACTGTAAAGAAAGTCCAGTAGATTTTGACCTTTGCGGATGCAGGTATCAACGGATTCACCTGAGCTAATGGCATTAAGAACTGCATCATGGATGACACTGGGTTTGGTTCGTCTACCTTGAGCAAATTGCCCTTTTTTGTGATACCAACCTGAGTCAGGATGATAAAGCGCATAGTCGTTGATGGAGGTGGCGACATAATGGGTTGAGATTTTGGATTCCAAAGTAAAACCGGTATCCGACATCCATTGATCAGCAATAGCCTGCGCGTCTTCGAACCGATTTCCGGCATTAATATACACACCATCGGTATTTGCTGAAATCACCTCAAAACATGCGTCATTGAAGCGTTCCATCAACATGATGAGAAACAGCTGGCCGTTAAGGGTTACTTGCAATTGCAGTGCGTTATCCCTGCTTAACGAAAACTGATCCGCCAGTTTTCCATAAAGCGAATTAATAATGATTTTATAGACATCAGCCTTACCTTTATCGCCGCTACGCTTGGCTTTTAGGCGGGCATCTGTCAAATTGTTGAGGATGCCTATCCAGTCTTGAGTGAGGCCAATTGGAGAGGTGTCGAATTTCCTCAGTAGACTTGGATAATAAGAGGCAACGTCAAATTCCAAAATGGCTTCAGATTCGATGGAGCAGTCACCAACACTGGTGTGTAATCCACCGCTGCCTAGCGTGATAGAGTGCGAACCAATCTTAAAAGTAAAAAATTCATTCAGGTTTTTAGTGACCCAATCTGCCGATTCAAAGGCTCGGAAAGTTTTTAATCGATCCAAAAATGTTTGGTTGTGGACACTGGTAAATTGAATGGCAGAGTCAATGCGTCCAGCTGGGTTGAAGGAATAGCGCGCGGGTTTCTGAACATCACTCGCTCTTATGCCTGATCGCCGCTCGAACTCCTGTTTCATTACAGCCTCAGCAATTGAAGCGTCAGATCGTCTAAGAGCTGAATTTTTTAAGTAGGGATACTGCTTGTTTACTTCATGCCGAACTTTAATTGCGCTCTGCAAATCGAAATATACAGCCTCTGTGGCATTAACATCATGCTGGCAATAGTCGGCTACCACGACAATCTGTTCAGGAGAAAGCATTGATCCCGGTGGATACGGCAAGTCCTGAACATTAAGCATCCCCAGCTTAATTTCATGCGATTTTAGAGAGCCAGACAGCGTTGGGCCTCCCAGTATTTGCATCAGGTCAATACTGATCCAGTTTGAGTCCATGTAACGAACTGCATTAATTGCTTGTTGATCCTCGTCACGATCATGGATCAACTTGTTTGCCCACTCGCACAGGTACTCGGTGGAGGGTGGATTTTTATGCAGTATTACCCGTAACAGAGTATCGTCGAACTTGAAATTGTTGTAACCAACCAGGGTAAGGTTCGGTTGACTAACAAAAGCCCTCAGTTCAGCCAGCTCAGAAAATGTGTAATTTTTAAAATCACCGTCCTGGTTGGGGGTGACCTCTTTAAAAACAGCCAAAAAATAGTTTGGGTAAAGCTCCAGGTCGTAGGTATAGAGCAATTGCGCGTCGTCCTGCGCGAGTTCGTCATAAATAGTCATGTACAATTAGTCCTTTTGTTCACGGGCCCCATCGATTCACTGTCGCTGGGGCTGTTTTGTTTATCAGTTACATCGTAGTGGCTGAACCGCTTGATGATGTCTCCGTAAATAAACCATCAACCTCAGCCAGTTTGCGTTTCAAGGCTTGTAATCTCAACGCTCGCTTATCGCTGACGCCAAAGCGTTGGTCAACCAAAGTATATAATGTATTAATGGATTCATGCATTAATCGCAGGTTGGCATGAACGTGTTCCAGTTCGGTGGATTCAAGTCGGTGTAATCGGCGTATTCTTGGCATTGTGTTCTCCTAAATGGTTTGATGTCTGCATATATATGCCGGAAACCTTCAAACACTCCAAAGTTCGAATTTTCGATTTAATCTAAAGTGTAGCCGCTAGGTGATATATGGCGTCATTACGGCATATATCTCGTAGTATCTCCTCAGCACAACCTTTGGTAAAAATACTGACATATCTATTTAACACATTGAAATAAAATGACATATTAACCTTAAAATAAATAGGATTGCCCGTTGTCTTTCCTTATAAATAATTGACGATAGAGTTTTTTAATAGAAAAAACAAACGCAATTATTGATAGGAGATCAAGCTATGCCATTAATTAAACGTAAGAACAGTAAAAATTGGATTATTCAATTTCAATATAAGGGTAAAACGCATATCAAATCTTCTGGAACCACGAACAAAAAAGTGGCAGAACAGATTGAATCCAAAATGAAGCTGATTTTAGTGCAGCAACACGAGCTTGGTTTTAAAGAGAAAATTACGGTTGCCGAGGCCGTAGATATGTACTTAAAACCCAGAATGAAACAAACTAATTACCAAAATGTGCGCATCTATGGCAATAAAATCGTTCTGCATCTTGGCAAGGACAATTTCATCAGCGATTTGACCACCAAGATGGTCACCCGTTTCCACCATGAATTGCTTGAGCTTTCTGATGGCGTTCAAAAAAACGTTTTAGGTATGCTGAAAGGGGTGATCATTAATGCCGAAAAAAATGGCTTTCTGATTCCAACGCTAGAAATACCGGCTGTTAAAAAAGCCAAAAATCGATTAAGGGTTTTAACCTCAAAAGAAGAGATCGACCTGCTGGAAGCATTAAATCCTATACATCGAACCGGTTCTGGATCAAATCAACCTTATTTACAAGGCAATTATGATCTTATCTTACTGTTATTGGATACCGGCGCGAGATTCAGTGAAATTCTATCCTTACAATGGAAGAGTGTTGATCTTAAAAAGAAAGAAATCTATCTTTGGCGACAAAAGGTCGGTAACGAATCCACATTGCATATGACCAGTCGTGTCTTTGAAACGCTGAGCAATAGGTTCAAGATGAAATCTACAGCTTGGATATTTCCAAATTCAGCAGGTACTGGGCCGAGAAGTTTTTCTTCGCCAGCAATCAGAAAAGCTATGAATAGTGTGGGTTTGTATGATGTTTGTATTCATACGCTACGACATACCTACGCCAGTAAGTTAGCTCGATCAGGGATTGGAATTCAATCGATAGCCAGTTTACTTGGTCATACAAAGATCACCACAACGATGATTTATGCACATTTATTGCCGAATCAAGTCAGTCAAGAGGCGGTGCTTGTATTGGAGGCGTTAAATGAACAAAGTACGAATGAAATTACGATGGTTTCGCATCAATGATTTAAAAATTTGTTTTAGTGATAGAGATTCGATAGGGAGTTTACTCTGCTAACTTAGTGGTTTTTGATGATTGACAGAATCATAACACATTGAAAATACGCAATTAGTGCAGGCTAAGGAGCTCGCAGCTTCATTTCAGTGCAATGATCGAGGCGAAGTTGAAATATTGAAACCAGACTTCGGCACTGCTGAAACCGACTTGCTGCAAGCGGTTTTGATGTTGGGCAAAAGTTTCAGGAATCAGCACATTTTCCAGCGCCGTGCGTTTCTGGCTGATTTCCAGGTCGCTGTAACCTTGCGCTTTTTTAAATGCATGATGCATTTGGGTCTGCAATTCCTGCTGCCGGTCATCATCGAATTTGAGTTTTTCCGACAGGATTAAAATACCGCC
>CAZAUB010000090.1:0-5252 GCA_964488195.1 uncultured Methylobacter sp.
CAAACGCAGAACCCAGTAACCGATTGCTGCTAATGCGGACAGCATCATGATGCCCAGCATCATTTTTTCATGGATACATAAGCCTTTTTTAGTACTGCATTGACTATTCGTTTTGCACATTACAGACACAACTATCTCTTTATTCGATATTTTTGAAACAATTAAATTTGTTTTTTATTGGTTTTGTGGTCAGCCATAATCAAAACAAAAATGTTTTATTTTTTGTTGCGCCAAACCAGTGAATCATAGTCATTTACGGAAAAATATCAGACTCAACTCGTAAACCGTCCAGTAACTTGTTAAAGCCGCTAAATAAATCGACCACAGCCATAAGCTCAGTTATTTCAGTGTCCCCAAGCCCCATTTTCTTAAGCACAGCGGTATGTGCGTTAATGCAGTATTCGCAACCGTTAGTTGCCGAAACTGCGACGGCAATAATTTCTTTAGTTTTTCTATCCAGTTTCCCTGGCCCCATAATGACTTTATAGCGATTCCAACTGGCTTCCAAATAAGCTGGGTTATTGGCCATAGCCCTGAACATGCCTGGGACGAAATTCATGCCAAATGTTTTTTTAATGTCGTTATAGATGGTTACGACCGATTCGACGGCTTCAGATTCATCTATTAATTTGATGTTCGCCATGTGTATTCCTCATAATCGTCAGGTTTGATAGACAAAGCCGCCTATAACCGGCTTCGAAACTGCTACATTTTTCCGCTACAACCGCCTTCTTTCATCTTGCCGCTGCATCCGCCTTCTTTCATTTTTTCTTCCGGCATAGCTGCACCACTACAGCCGCCTTCTTTCATTTTCATTTTGTTGGCGCCGCATTTACCTTCCTTCATTTTGTCGAAGCAATCGCGCTGTCCAAGGTCAAAGTTAAGGTTTTTTGTTCATATTGAATACTCCAAAAATGATTAATGAATGTCAGGAGAGTTATAACGACACATATCGTAAAGCCTTCCTACATCATCAGTCGGGGACGATCCGCATTCCTTACAATTTTTTTGCGCAATGGCACGAAAGAGCCAAACTGCTCAGGTAATTTAATCGGTTTGTAAGGAAATTGTTTTTATTTCGACTAAAGATAGTTAGCCTAAGAAAGCCACGGCCCCCATTGGTTCAAGTAGAGGAGAACAACAACATGAAACTATCCCTAAGCAAAGCCCATACGCAGGATTTACTGCACACCCTATACAGCATGGCGTTTCTGGTCGAAGCGCGCGATCTTTACACCGGCGGCCATTTGTGGCGGGTGTCGCAGTTTTCGACGCGGTTGGCGCTGGCCTGCGGCTTGTCCAAGCAGCAAGCCGTGACGGCCGGACTGGGCGGTTTTATGCATGATCTGGGCAAGGTGGGGGTGCCGGACAGCATTTTGAACAACAAGGGCAAACTCAGCGATGCAGAATATGCGGTGATGAAAACCCATCCCGAACTGGGCGCTCAGGTTTTGCAGGGTCATCCGTTGGCACCGCTGGCGATAGATGCGGTGCTGGGTCACCATGAACGCATCGACGGCCTAGGCTATCCGGCCGGACTTACCGGTGGCGATATGTCGAACGCAGCCAAAATCGTCAGTTTGGCCGATGCTTTCGATGCAATGACCAGCACCCGTCCTTATCGTAAAGGCATGGCGCTGGAAGCGGCTGTTGAACAAATCGCCACGAATTTGGATACGCAGTTCGATCGTACATTCGGCCTGAACTTCATCGACCTGGCCAGGTCGGGCGAGCTGGACGGCATTATCGGTCACAGTGATGCCGGTATTCCGATGCACAATTGCCCGATGTGCGGGCCGGTTGTGGTGGTACATAAGCACCAGAAAGCGGACGATGCAGTATTTTGCCGGGTGTGCGGCAATGGCTTTTCAGTGCAAAAACAGCATGGCGAATTGAAGCTGCAACCCACCGGAAAACTTGGCACCCCCCAAGATTTACAAGCCAATATCGATCATGACCTGCTGGGGCGATTGCTCGAAGAGGCGCTGCCGCATTTGCCTGTTGACAGCAGCAACAGCGGCAGGAGTTGGCTACAACGCTTGCGACGCTGGTTGTAATGTGTATCGACTGTTATGCCCTTCGGCGTTAAATCCGTCACCGTTTGCGAAATAAAAAAATTAGCTTGTAAGGAATGCCGTGATGGTGCGACTAATTAAAAAGTTTTGATGTAGCAGGAAGAGTATCTTTATTCCGCTATTTCCAGCCTGTATCGCACGCACGGATCGCGGGCGATGGGGTCGCACCGCTTTGAATTGGTGCGGAATTGATGCCCTTTTAGAGTAAGCAAGGGGCTATATTGAGCCGTTAAGCAAGATGCAGGCGCGGCGAATGCGTGTCACACATTAACGAAATAGGAAAAACTTATGAGAACTTCAACAAATACATCTGGAATGTTATTGGCTACTGCGGTAGCGGCATTATTCATGAACGGCTCCGTGATGGCAGCAGAGCAAGGCGGTGCGCAAGAGGCGAAAGTTCATTGCGGCGGTATCAATGCCTGTAAAGGACAGTCCGAATGCAAGACTGCCAGCAATGCTTGCAAAGGCCAGAACTCATGCAAAGGCAAAGGCTTTATCTCCACTACTGAAAAAGAATGCGCCGATCAGGGCGGCAAGGTTATGGCAGCCCCCGCCATGTAAAGGACACGTTTTATAATTAAAACAGGAGTTCGGCTATGCTATGGCCGGACTCCGCCTTTTATCTACTACCGGGGAGACATCACTATGTCTAATACGGAGCAGCGACCCAATCTCGGATTTGGCCTGGGTCTGCGCACAGAGCACTATGAAACAATCTTGGCCGATAAACCACCCGTGGACTGGTTTGAAGTCATCACGGAGAACTATCTCGTCCCTGGCGGCAAACCACTTCATTATCTCGATCGTATCCGCGCCGATTATCCGATGGTCATGCACGGGGTTTCGCTTTCCATCGGCGGAACCGACGCCTTGAATTTTGACTATTTACGCCAGGTTAAAACGCTGGCGGAACGGATAGAGGCAGCCTGGATTTCCGATCATCTTTGCTGGACCGGCGTTAACGGCGTTAATTTGCACGATCTTTTGCCGCTGCCTTATACCGAAGAAGCGATACAGCATGTGGTGGATCGTGTCAAAACGGTACAGGATTTTCTCGGCCGCAAAATTCTGCTGGAAAATGCTTCCAGTTATATCACTTATTCACATTCGGAAATGAGCGAATGGGAATTCCTCGGCGCGGTCGTGGAACGCGCAGACTGCCTTATTCTACTCGACATCAATAATATTTATGTCAGCGCCCATAACCACGGATTTGATCCTCTTGTTTACCTGGACAATGTCCCTGCAAACCGCGTTCAGCAATTTCATATTGCCGGTCACCTTAATCTGAATAATATCATCATTGACACCCACGGCGATTCGGTGATCGACCCGGTTTGGGCGCTTTATGAAGCTGCATTACACCGCTACGGGCCGGTTTCCACCATGATTGAGCGCGATGACAATATTCCGCCTTTTGGGGAATTACTGGCAGAGCTGGAGATGGCCAGACAGATCGCCGGTTCTCTGGAGTTAGCGGCATGACACTATCGAAATCGAAGCCATCCTCATCCACTCTTACGCTGAGGGATATGCAACAGGCATTTCAGTCAGCCGTGCTGCATTTGCAGGAAACACCGCCGGACTTTGTCGTTGATACCGTCCAGGCATCCTCCGCAGAACGTTTCAAGGTCTATACCGAAGCCTATCGCTTACGCCTGATCGAAGCGCTCAGCGCCGATTATCCTGCCTTGAAAGACTGGCTTGGTAATGATGGTTTCGATGCCATGGGACGCGCCTATATCGACGCATCGCCTTCCGATCAATTTTCCATCCGCTGGTTCGGACGCCATCTGCCGCGCTTTCTAGCGGAATCACCGCCCTATGCCGGGCAGCCGGCTTTAAAGGAACTGGCGATATTTGAATGGGCGCTGAGCGAGGCATTCGACGCCCCTGAAAGCACTTTGAGCGATTACAAGCAATTGGCCGCCATCGAGCCGACTCATTGGCCATCGCTAAAGCTGCGTTTTCATCCGTCTTTGCGTCGAATCGATTTAAACGGCAATGCCCCTCAAGTGTGGCAGGCATCGAATCAGAAAGAACAGCTGCCTTCATTTACAGCGAGTCCCGAATCGCAAGCCTGGATAATCTGGCGCCACGAACTCAAACTTTTATTCCGATCCTTGTCAGCTCAGGAGGCATTTTCCCTCGATGCCTTTATGCAAGGGCAATGTTTCGCGGAAATTTGCACAGGCTTGTGCGAATGGCTGGACGAAGAACAAGTGGTCATGAATGCGGCTGGCTTTTTACAGGCATGGTTGCGCGATGGCTGGATTGCGGATGTTGAGGTTAACTGCTGACGGTTATTCTGTAGGAACGGCTTAAGCCCGCTCCTACATTTTTATTGCTGGTCGCCTTTTATCCTATCGCTAATGCGTTTGCGGGCCGCATCGGGTAATGAAATAGTCAGGCAGTGATTGTTTATGCTAGCCGCCGCCTTCTGTATAAACTGTAATTGTTTAAGGTAACGATGGCAGGTTTTACACATTAACAAATGCAGTTTCATTTGCCAGCGTATTCGCCAGGGTAACGAGGTATCGAGACTATTAGAAGCCAGGTCTATGACTTGTTTACATTTAAGCATGGTTTTTTACTCTTTAGTGAACCAGTGAGTGTCCAGACACTGCCGGAGTTTCATGCGGGTTCGTGACAGGGTAACCCACAGTTGATTAGTCGAATTAAGATCCAGAACCTTACAGCAGTCTTCACTGGATAAATCTTCCAGGGTACGCAGCATGAATAAATCAGCCATGTTTTTAGGCAGTCTGGACAGACAATCATTAAATACTTGCCAGAATTGTTCATTATCTAAAGATTTATCCGGGGTTGCCCACTCTACCAGTGAGACTTGCCAGTTTCCCTCTTCATCAAACTGATGAGCCAATAAATCATCGCCCATGTCTGTTTCGCTGAGCGTTGAAATTTCGTGTCGGTTTTTTCGAAAGTGGTCGATGATCTTATGCTTCAAAATACCTACCAGCCAGGTTTGGACTGTAGATTGCCCGGTAAAGTTCTGAAATCCCTGAAGCCCGGCTAACAGCGTATCTTGCACCAGATCTTCAGCCGTGGCTTCCGAGCGCACTCTCAGCAGCGCATAACGATACAGCATGTCGCCATAGTCATTCAGCCATGTCTCAGGCTCAGATGTTGCTGACGGGGTCATAGGGAATCCTT
>CAZAUB010000090.1:5352-8332 GCA_964488195.1 uncultured Methylobacter sp.
AGGAGACGCAACCATGAAATGGTTATTCGAAGACTGGTATCACCTGCTCGGTGCGCCCTGGGCGCACACAGCTCTGGTCGTTTGCGCGATACTTTGCGGGACGTTGATCGGCGCGGAGCGGGAGAAAAATAGCAAACCCGCCGGCTTGCGCACCATGATCCTGATTGCGCTGGGCTCTACGCTGTTCACGATGGTTTCCTACCTGTTGGCGGGCGATGACGGTGACCATGGACGGGTCGCGGCGCAAATCGTTTCGGGTATCGGCTTCTTGGGTACCGGTGCAATTTTGCATGACACCGTCCGCATCAGGGGATTAACGACTGCCGCAACTATTTGGGTTATGGCCGCGATTGGCATGCTCTGCGGTGTCGGTTACGGTGGCGCGGCAATCGGGTTAACCAGTGCCGTGTTGTTGTTATTGATCCTGTTAACGCAGGTGGAAAATCGCTATTTGGGCCCCTGTTACTACGCCAACGTTACGCTGATTTATGATGACGACGGCGGCAAAACCGGCGTAAAAGTCGATTCGGTTCTGGAAGATTACAGAATCCCGCCAAGTTCGATCAGTAAAGCGCTCAAAGAGAATGGCGTGGTCGAATTGACACTGAACTACTGCAATGCGCATAAACATCATAAAGCTTTTTTGATGAAATTTTCCGAAATGCCGGAAATCAAATCGATCAAACGAAACGGTTGATGTTCCCAACAGGTTCCTGGTGAAAAAAAGTTGGCTCTTATTTTGGAACCCCGGAAAAGATTTCGGTCTCCGGGTGGAATGCATACCAGGCAAACCAGTATGTTGTCACTCCGGGCAATTCATTACCCTGTTGATCCAGAATGGTACCGGTGCGATATTCGCTATTGTAACGAATCAGTAGCTGCCGACCGTTGACCGTATCGGTGAAAGCGCCATTTGTTTTTTCCAGCTCGACAAACGGATAAACCTTGAAATGGCCATTGATTTCAATCCCCAGCACTTGCTCCTTGGGATGATAACGTTTGCTGGTTTTGGTGACCGGAAACATAAGCTGCGGACTATTAATATAATCGGTGTAGGGACTGTCGCGATAATCGCGAGCGTATCCGGTATCCGGCGATAACACCAGCGTATCGGGATGCCTGGTCTTCCAATCCTGCCAGGTGGTATGGGATAGCGGTATGCTTTGCAGGTGTTGTCCTTTCAGCGGACCGCTGATGGCCTCCGCCATCAGTTGAGACCAAAGGGATAGCGTCTGCCGGTCATACAGCAGCACATCACTGTTATAGAGCAAGCCGGAAACGCCAAAGGTATGGGCGGTTCCGCCGATTTCGGCCAGATAAGCGATACCGCTACCGCACAAAGGACAGAAGGTGATAGCGACAGGCATACCGTTGAAGCGATCGTTGACGATTTCATGCCAGTTGAGAATATTCACCGGATAAGCCTTGGTTATTCCTTGATAACTGATCCCGAGAACAGTGTCACTGTCCCGTAAATCATTGCTTTCTCTTGCCCTAACGAATTGGGGATTGTCTATAGCCGGAATACCATCTTTGGCGGGGCCGCCGCCGAATATTTTATCGGGGGGAATCAGGGCGCCCTCCAGATCAAAACCGTTTTTACTTTGAGCCGAGCAGCCGAAAGTCCACAGATTCAGTGCCAGCATGATGATAAAAATGATGCGTTTGTTCATGGTAAGCCTCGCAGTTATTAGTATTGTCTTTATCGAATAAATTTTTATTGTCCCAAGGTCATACTCATAGACACAAATGACCGGCCCGAAAATTTCCCGCTGGCTGACTTTGCTGTGTTCGAAAGGATTCATTGACCCCACGTTTCGAGCCGGCACTGTTCGTCATGAAAACGGAAGCCTCTTGAAGAGCAAGAGTAAGATGTAGTAGTAAGCTAATTCACCTTATTCCTTATCTGATTTCATAGCGGCTCCCTTCAACGACATATCCCTCTCCATAATTGTTGTAACACATCGTCCCGCCAATCTTGTGAGCGTTGCCGTACTCATCATAGGTATATTTAGAGACTTGATGGCAGGGTCTTGCCTGATGGGAATAGCGTTGAGCCGGGTAATTAGCATAATGGCCGGAAGGATTGTAACCCTGGTTATATGAATTTTGGCTGTAGCCGGGGGAATAGTTGCCGTGATGATTGTGTTGGTTATGATACCCATAACCAACACCGTAATGCCCGCCATAATTACCGTAACCAAGATGTACGCCATAACCTCCTGCGTTTGCCGTTTTAATGGGTAGCAGAACGGTGAACAAAACACTTAAAGATAGGACGAGCGTTGTGATTAACTTTTCCATAATGAGCTCCTGAGGTGGAATAGGGTTCTATGATAAAGAAGCTATGCTGAATGTGATCTGAACTTTTTTAATAATGTCTGTAACCATAGGAGTGATAGGGATAATAACCATAGGAATAACCGTAACCACGATACGGATAAGAGTAATACGGCGCATATCCGCAGCCGCTATAGCCACTTTGCTGATCGCGTGGCCACAGGTAAATAGCCTGGATAGTGATAATAGGCAATCTGAGCGACTTCTTGCCAATTATACGTTCGGTTTCTGCGCTGACTATCCCCGCTACGGTGATTTCTAACCCTTTAACATAGAGTGCCGGATCCAGAAATTCCGGGCTTTGAATGACAAACCTGCCTTGGTTAGTGGCATTTAACCGGAGACTGCCATCGTCATTAAGTGGAAAATACAATAGCTGTATGTTGGTTAAATGATCTTCGTTTTCCACTTCAATAACAGTGCCTCCCCAACGTACAGGCATATTCCGATAGCTTGAAATATTTTTAATGACGTCGGTCAACTGAACATCTACCGCCGGAGCCTTTTGAAGAGCAACCGGCAGACTGGAACAAGCGCTCAACAGTATGGATAGCGTTAATAATAACCAGTTCATAAATCCTCCTTTGGGAGATTGTATGAGAGGAATACAAAAAAAGCATGCCACACGCAGGTGTGCCAT
>CAZAUB010000091.1:0-8297 GCA_964488195.1 uncultured Methylobacter sp.
CGGTACAGGTTGTTGATACGGTAGGCCTGATGCCGACAATTTCAATTTCCTGACCAACTTTAACTATGCCGCGCTCAATTCGACCGGTCACTACGGTGCCACGACCGGAGATTGAGAATACATCTTCAATAGGCATCAGAAATGCACCGTCTACTGCTCTTTCCGGCAATGGAATATAGGTGTCTAATGCTTCCACCAATTTAACCACGGAAGGAACGCCAAGTTCACTGGTATCGCCTTGCAATGCAAGTAAAGCTGAACCTACAATAATAGGTGTGTCATCGCCGGGGAATTCATACATATCGAGCAGTTCACGAATTTCCATTTCGACCAATTCGATCAGCTCTGCATCGTCTACCATGTCCGCTTTATTCAGGAACACAACAACGTAAGGTACGCCTACCTGTCTTGATAACAGGATATGTTCTCTGGTTTGCGGCATTGGGCCATCGGCTGCCGAACAGACTAATATAGCACCGTCCATTTGCGCCGCACCGGTAATCATGTTTTTTACGTAATCAGCATGGCCTGGGCAGTCAACGTGCGCATAATGGCGTGTTGCCGATTCATATTCGACGTGCGAGGTGGAAATAGTGATACCACGTGCACGCTCTTCAGGTGCATTATCAATCTGGTCAAAGGCTTTAACTTCTCCACCTTGGAGCTCAGCCATTACTTTTGTTAAAGCGGCAGTTAATGTAGTTTTACCATGATCGACGTGACCGATTGTGCCAACGTTTACGTGGGGCTTGCTACGTGAGAATTTTTCTTTGGCCATGGACTACACCTCTTAATAATCAACACAAAACATGGAGCTCATAACCGGATTTGAACCGGTGACCTCTTCCTTACCAAGGAAGTGCTCTACCTACTGAGCTATATGAGCTATATGAGCTTAATTTTTTTGAATATGGAGCGGGTGATGGGAATCGAACCCACGTGATCAGCTTGGAAGGCTGGAGTTCTACCATTGAACTACACCCGCAGATTTATTTTAATTCAAGATGGTGGAGGGGGGAGGATTCGAACCTCCGAAGGCAGAGCCGGCAGATTTACAGTCTGATCCCTTTGGCCGCTCGGGAACCCCTCCGTTATCGGATAACCAGAGCATTATCTTTCATCAAGCTCATGCTGTCAATCAATCATTTACCCTGAATTCAATTTATTCATCACTGCCGACATATCACCTGCGGCCATCTGAGCCAAATAACCGCCAGCAAGATCAAAAGCTGATAACATCAAATCCCACTCATTTTTAGAGGGGCTTGATAACACAAAATCCGCAACTACTTTTCCGGCTGGAGGCCTGCCAATACCAACTCTTAAACGATAAAACTCTTTTGACCCCAGATGCGCAATAATATCCCTCAAGCCATTATGCCCTGCGTGTCCGCCGTCTTTTTTCAGCTTTACCACGCCAACATCAAAATCAAGCTCATCATGAACAACAAGAATTTCCTCCGGCGACAATTTATAGTATCGAGCAACTTTACCTACCGCCTGACCGCTTCGATTCATAAATGTACCCGGCTTTAACAGCATCACCTTCGCGCCTGAGACACCAATTTCCGCCATCAGCCCATCAAACCGAGACTCTCTTACCCAATCACAATTCGACTCGAATACCAATCTGTCCAAAAACAAAAACCCGGCATTATGCCGGGTTTTTTCGTACTGCCGACCCGGATTACCCAAGCCAACGATAAGTTTAATCATGCGTTATCTCATTGACTATGAGACAGCGTCGTCTTTGCTTGCCTTTGAAGCCATCATTGACGCAACAGGATGATCATGCTCAGGGCCTTGTGCCAGAGCCACAATTTCAACACCTGCAGGTAAAACAATATCCGAAAGATGAGCTGATTCGCCAATATCTAAACCCTTCAAATCCACTTCGATATAATCAGGCAGAGCAGCAGGCAAACAAGTAACCTCAACATCGATCATCGCATGAGCCACAATGCCGCCCTTCTTTCCGCCAACCGAGGTCTGTTCATTGATAAAATGCAGCGGCACATGCACCTTCAATGCCTCCGACATGCTTACCCGTTGAAAATCCATATGCAAGATTTGAAATTTAGCGGGGTGACGCTGAACACCTTTCAGAATGGCTTTCTCTGCTTTTCCATCAACAGTGACATCCAAAACATGCGAATAAACCGCCTCATGCGCAAGATGCTTAATAACTTCATTGTGGCTTAGCACCAGCATTTGAGGCTCCCTATGCCCACCGTATATCACCGCAGGCACATTACCTGTACGACGCGCCCTTCTGGCTGCGCTTTTACCTGATTGCCCACGACTTTCGGCAACAAATTCAAATACGTTAGACATTTTCCTCTCAACCCCGTGCTTTTAAGCACAACAAATTAACCTTATCAAACCCAAAAAATTCAATCCACATAAAGTGAACTAACCGACTCACCGACAGCTATACGCCTGATGGTTTCAGCCAGCATTTCTGCGACGCTTAACTGCCTTATTTTACCTGATCTGGCAGCCTCATGACTTAGCGGAATAGTGTCGGTAACAACCAATTCATCAAGCTCTGAGCTATTTATATTTTCCAAAGCGGAGCCCGATAATACCGCATGAGTACAATAGGCAACCACCTTGATCGCACCATGCTTTTTTAACGCCGCTGCGGCATGACACAACGTTCCTGCCGTATCGACCAAATCATCGATCAATACGCAACTGCGTCCGTCAACATCGCCAATTATGTGCATAATCTCTGCAACATTAGCCTTGGGTCTGCGCTTATCTATAATCGCAAGATCGGCATCATCCAAGCGCTTTGCAAGCGCCCTGGCTCTGACAACACCGCCAACATCCGGCGAAACAACAATCAAATCCTTATATTTCTGCCGCCACACATCGCCAAGAAGAATCGGCGATGAGTAAACATTGTCCACCGGTATATCAAAAAAACCCTGGATCTGATCAGCATGCAAATCAACCGTTAAAACTCGATCCGTACCTGCTTGCTCAATCATTTTTGCAACCAGCTTTGCACTAATGGGCACACGCGCTGATCGCGACCTTCTGTCCTGCCGCGCATAGCCATAGTAGGGCATTACCGCAGTTATTCGTGATGCCGAAGCTCGATGAAGAGCATCTATCATCACCAGCAACTCCATTAAGTTCTCATTGGTTGGCGAGCAAGTCGGCTGAATAACGAAGACGTCCTTACCACGGACATTTTCTTCAATTTCGACTGCAACTTCTCCGTCACTGAACCTGCCGACGGTCGCCATTCCAAGGCGCATATTGAGTTTCTTTACTATACCCTCTGACAAAGCCAAGTTAGCATTTCCAGAAAACACCATCACAGAGGTGTCATTCATCAAGCACTCCCACACGAATTTGACTTAATAGAGGTAAATGGCTGGGCCGCAAGGATTCGAACCTTGGTATGCGGAGATCAAAACCCCGTGCCTTACCGCTTGGCGACGGCCCAATAATCAAGATATATAGCTTCCGTTCTTCAGTTTTGCAAACAAAGGCGATTCATTTACGCCCTTCACCAGATAAACCTGCCATTTCCTTTGAAGCGACTGATAGGTGCTGGTTGCGGCCTTTTCTGAATCGAACTGGGCAAAAACACAAGCCCCTGTTCCAGTTAGTCTCGCCTCAGAAAATCCGGACAAATCAACCAAAGCATCCTTAACAAACGGGTAACGTTCGCGAACCACCTCAAGACAATCGTTTTGGTGCTGACCCGCTATAAAGTCGGCTATTTTGATTGATTTGCTATTCCGTGTCAAATCTTTAGCTGAAAATACTTCTCCCGTATTCACATGGCAATCCGGCTTTATCACCACAAACCATTGCTCTGGGAGATCTATTTTCTCAAGCTTGTCACCAACGCCTTCTGCCCATGCTGAATAGCCATATACGAATACCGGCACATCCGCTCCCAAGGTCAGACCCAATTCCATCAATCTTTCCATTGATAACTGTAGACCCCAAAGTTCGTTAAGCACAACCAGCGTCGTTGCCGCATCAGAACTGCCACCACCCAGCCCTCCACCCATAGGCAGATTTTTTTCGACCTCAATGCATACACCTTGCTCACAGCCAGTTTCTGCTTTTAACAGCTTTGCCGCTCTAATCGTCAGATCATCCGCTTCAGGTACACCGGGTATAGGTTTTTGCAAATTTACCCGCCCGTCAGCTACCGGATGAAATGTTATCCAGTCACATAAATCTATAAATTGAAACACCGTCTGCAGCAAATGATAACCATCGTTTCTTTGTCCGGTAATCCGTAACATTAAATTCAATTTTGCCGGCGCTGGCCACTTTTGAGCCCATGCAGACTTGATGTGTTGTTTTTGTATCATTGTAGAACCCAGTGATCGATGATTAACTTTAACTTAACCTGCTTATTCATAACCGTCATTTTGTGCGGCATAGCGCCATCATCAACAGGCTGCATTTGCTTGTATTCACTCAGCCATCCGGCCTGATTAAAGCCGACATCGGTATCTTTATATGAGCGGGACGGCTCCGGCAAGCCCACCACCCAATACCGCAGTGACCGCACAGGAACAAACATACCCAATTGCTGGTTAATAAACTCTTCTGGCTGTGTTGATGATTGCACATCGTCCCCACCTCGATCTATGGTGACGACATTGCCTGCTAACGAAATAACGACGGCCCCTTGACCTAAAGGACCGGATAACTTTATTTTCTCGGCTTCTGGACTGTGTTCCCAGCTTATATTGGCCGACCAGGAATCATTTTGCCCCGTCAATGCCAATCGACCTTCAAACGACCAGTGCTCCAGCTCATAAAAACGAAGCATTGCAGCCCTTGAATAATACACATCCGGCTGAACAGGAACAACGGAACAAGCTGACAACAAAAACATCAGACACCCTAAAACCAACAACTCTGTTTTAAAACGTAACACCCTATTCTTCGCCGCTCAATATTCTCTTTTGGAAATCCAATAAATATTCATCTTCCGGCGCTTTTTTAATAGCCTTATTAAATATCTTCCTGGCTTCATCTTTTCTGCCTAAGGCCCACAACACTTCGGCAAGATGAGCCGCTATTTCAGCTTCCTGCTGTTTTGCATACGCCCGTTCAAGATAATCCAAAGCTTGCTCAAGTTTCCCCTGCTTAAACTGTAGCCAGCCGAAACTATCCATAATCACAGCCTCATTCGGTTGCAATTTGAGCGCCTGTTGCAGATATTTTTCTGCGTCGGCATAACGATCAGCATTATCCAGCAAGCTATAGCCCAATGCATTTAAAGCCTCAGCATCATCGGGATATTTGGCTAATATTTTTTTCAGATCAGCTTCCAGCACATCCAACTTGTTAATCCGCTCCGCCATCAACGCACGCGTGTATAACAAGTCTCTTTGATCCGGCTGACCGGTCAACGCATCAGTCAACAGCTTAAAGCCCTTTTCATATTTTTCTTGCTGACCGTACAAGCCGGCCTGCATCAAAATAATGCGTAGCTTTTGTTTTGGAAACTGGCCCGATAACAGACTCAGCCTTGTATCAGCCTCATCAAATTTCTTATCTTTTGCCAGTAATGAAACCGCTGAAATCGCCGACTCAAAAACCAATGGCCCTTCAGATACCTTATCAAACCATGCCAGCGCTTTTTGCGTATGCCCGCGTTTTTCTTCTATTTTTCCCAAATAAAAACTGGCCTGATCTTGCCATTCGGGTTGATCAAGCAACTGCTTAAAGATGTCTTCGGCCTTCCCGTCACGATCCAATTGCAGATGCACTAAGGCCAGCGCAATCTGACTCTCGGCATCCTTCGGATTGGCCGAAACAATACCCTGATAAACCTCAGCCGCCGCCTCATATTCCGTTGCTTTTATTAGCACCTGCGCCAGCAGCTTTTTGAGCTTGTCATTTTCAGGATATTTAACAGATGCATTTCTTAGTAGGTTTTTTGCCCTAGTCAAATCCCCCGAAAATACCGCTATTTGGGCCTGAAATATTAATGCCTTATCCCAGTCAGGCTGGATATTCAAGGCCTGCTGCACTTTCTTTTCAGCCAACGCATTATCTTTCATTTCCATAGCCAACAACGACTGCACAAAATAAACCACAGCCTGATCAGGATTCTTTACCGCCAAGGCATCCAGCACCTCATAAAAAAAACCTGACTTGCCATCGTTTTGTAGAACATTCGCCAATTCAAGCGCCGTCTTTTCAAATCCGGCCGGATCAATCGTCAGCACTGCATTTAAATGATCAACAGCCGCCTGTTTATTACCGGTTCTTAATGCCGATAATGCGGCAATTTTTCTTGCCGTCGAATTTTTAGGGTCTTGTTTCAACCATAAAGAAACAGCCTCATCCGTTTTATTGCCATTCTTCATATACATGGCAATCTTTGCCGCCCTTTCTGCAAACCGGGGATCTTTCACACGCTTGGCGGCCTCCATGTAACCCTCCAAAGCAATGGCATATTGCCCTCTTTGTCCCGCAAGCTCTGCCGCCATCAGCATATACATTACGTCTGGATCTATCGCAGTTTTTACTTCGCTTTGTTGCGTTTTTTCCTTGGGTTCGGCTATTTTGACAGGCTCAAGCACTTCTTCCTGGGCACTCGGTTTTTCAGGCGAACTGGCGCAGCCATTAAGAAAAACGAGGATTATCACTGAAAACAATCTAAAAATTAACACACAATCGTCCTATTTATTGCCTACACACTATTGTTATAGATTATCAGAAAAAACCAGTTGAGTCAGACAGCTGATTTATTCCATTTGGATAAAGCCATTATATTTCTTAGAATACACGCAACCACTCAGCCGTTAAATACAATGGAACGCAGATGAATATGATGAACACGGATAATTCAATAAATATCTTACACATCATAAATTATTATCAGCGTTCCAATTTTCTAACTGCTGAATAGTTACGAATATGCTCACATAATACAGACGTTAAGCCCCCAGGTAAAAGGTTCGCGACTAAACCAGCCTTGAACCTTTTCCCTTTAACCTTGAACCTTAAGCACATGACACTTCTTGCAGTTGGGATTAATTACAACACCGCGCCGGTTTCGATCCGCGAGCGCCTGTCGTTCCCTGCCGAAATCCTGGAATCCTCGTTGCAGGAGCTGTGGCACATCAAAGAAATCAGTGAAGCCGCCATACTGTCAA
The DNA here is from genome assembly GCA_964488195.1 of uncultured Methylobacter sp. GTDB lineage: Bacteria > Pseudomonadota > Gammaproteobacteria > Methylococcales > Methylomonadaceae > Methylobacter_A. The sequence goes on from CAZAUB010000091.1 coordinate 7,155, forward strand.
CCTGTAACCGCACCGAGTTTTACTGCACATCAACCACAACGAATAAACAAATCTTGATTGACTGGGTCGCGCAAAGCAAACAAATCAGCGCCGCCGATTTTACGCCTTATCTGTACTGCCATACCGATAGCGAACTGATCCGCCACATGTTTCGCGTGGCTTGCGGCCTGGATTCGATGATTCTGGGTGAACCACAAATTCTGGGGCAAATGAAAACGGCTTATCAGGCCGCCTGTGAAGCAGGAACTTTGGGCAAGCGTCTGGGCAAACTTTTTCAGCACACTTTTACTGCCGCCAAAAAAGTGCGCACCGACACCGCCATTGGTTCCAGCCCGGTATCGATTGCCTTTGCCGCCGTGCAACTGGCACAACAAATCTTCGATAAACTCAGCGAGCAGACCGCCCTTCTAATAGGCGCCGGCGAAACCATAGAACTCACCGCACGACACTTGTCGCAACAAGGCATCGGCCGCATCATTATCGCCAACCGCACCTATGATAAAGCTCACGCCCTAGCCATGCAGTTTAACGGCTACGCGATCGCCTTATCCGAATTGCCTGCACATCTGGCCGAAGCCGACATCGTTATCTCGTCAACCGCCAGTCAACTGCCGATACTGGGCAAGGGCCGTGTCGAAAGCGCTCTGAAAAAACGCAAACACAAGCCGATGTTCATGGTTGATCTTGCAGTACCTCGGGATATTGAGGCGGAAGTTGAGCAACTCAGAGATGTGTATCTTTACACCATCGATGACCTGCAAAACACCATAGATCAGAACATGAATTCCCGTCGTCTGGCCGCAGAACAGGCCGAAGAAATAATCGACACCCAAGTAGACTATTTTTTAGCTTGGCTGCGCGCCCAAGGGGCTCAATCGACCATTCAGGATTATCGCCATCAGGCCGAACAATCCCGTGACGAGGCCCTGCAAAAAGCCTTAGGCCTACTAAAAAGCGGCGTTCCCGCAGAACAAGCCCTTAACCGGCTGGCTCACAGCCTGACCAACAAACTCATCCATACGCCCAGCGCCCAAATCAGAGCCGCCGCCGAAAACGAACGACACGATTTGATTGCCGCCGCCCGCGAAATTTTTAAATTAACCAACTCTCAATGAAACAATCCATACAACATAAACTCGAAAA
>CAZAUB010000092.1:0-2220 GCA_964488195.1 uncultured Methylobacter sp.
TTGCAGTATGAAGGAATCCAGCTGCGTTCAATCATATACTCAGGCAATTGATTAAAATCAAAGGCGATGCCGTCTTTAATCATCTGCTCAACGTCAAACAATTGCCCAACTTCAGGAATATCCTTAAAGAACAGCGTATAAAAAGGTTTAACCAGCCATTTTGAAACTTTCATGCCTATCGGGCCGATAAAATTTCTTCGCTGCCCGACATGCGCCACTTCATCAATAGTAATTTCATCCAGCAATTCTTTTAGACGGGCGCATACTTCCGGTTCATCAGCCAGCACTTCATCAAACAGACGATGTAAATGGCAATAGAAAGTCACCCCCATCAATTCGGTGACGAAAGCCGGTGTGTCCATTAAAAAGCCGGGCAATTTGGGAAACTGTTCGTAGATTTTTTCTTTAATCGGCCCTAAAGGCACCCACTCCACTTTATCCAAACCGCAAGTGCGGAGCATTTCATCAAACAGGCGTACATGGCAAAATTCTTCGGCCAAATGCACACGACTGATTTTATCTTCCACGGTATGTGAATTGGCCATATCGGGCACGGCATCCCAAGCGCCTTTAATGCCCACCCATTCATGCCGGGCAAACTTGTATATGCCTGTCAGCATCAGCGTCATGCGATCCAACGACTTAGGATCATCTTGCATGTCGATATAATTACGGTAAAAAGCCTCGGGATCAGCCAATGGACTGCGCAATTTAACCGGGTTATCCTGAAAATGCTTCAGTCGATCACGTTTTTTGACTAAATTTTTCTCTTCTTCCAGCAATTCTCCGCCGTGCTGCTGGGTAAACTCCCAGTAATCGTCAAAATTTTCTTTTCTTTGTTGCGGAGTAGCCGGTGCAAAAACAGACAAATATTTAGCTGTTGCCGTCATCATTTATTCCAGGTCGATAATATGATTGTTCATTTTACGAGATATTATCAATTAATACTCATTTTTAATGCCGCTGCTGTCGGTAACGGCGCCAAAACTAAAGCCATCAATAAAATGGAAATCAAAATATTAATTTGCGCATCGACGGGCAGCCCAGTGCCTGCCATTTGCACGGCATTACCGGCAAAAATCAACACAGGAACATACAAAGGTAAAACCAGCAGCGACAAAATCATGCCGCCCCGGCGCAGCCCTACGGTTAGCGCAACACCAATGGCTCCTATTAAACTTAACACCGGCGTTCCGAGCAGCAAGGTCAGCAACAAGATTCCCAAAGCATGATTGGGCATGCCTAAAAAAACTGCCAGCAACGGCGCGACAATCAACAGCGGCAAACCCGTCACCAACCAGTGGGCGATGATCTTACCCAAAACCAGTACCGATGTCGGATGCGGGCTTAATAGAATCTGCTCCAGTGAACCGTCATCAAAATCCGAACGAAACAGGCTGTCCAGAGACAACATCGCCGCCAGTAACGCGGAAACCCAGATAATACCCGGCGCAATGGCTTGCAATAAATGCGGCTGCGCACCGATGCCCAAAGGGAACAGAGTTATCACCAGAATAAAAAACAGCAGCGGATTGGCTATCTCCGACCTACGCCGTAAAGCCAAAACCAAGTCGCGCCGAATAACGGCAAAAAATGCGTGAGATAAAGACATCAGGATAAATGAATACGCTGGACATCAACATCATGCAAGCCTATGTCATGATGTGAAGTGAGAACAATCATTCCGCCGTTAGCGCAATGTTCGGTCATTAAAGTTTCAATTAAGGCAATGCCCTGTTTGTCTAATGAGGTGAAGGGTTCATCCAGAATCCACAACACATTTTCGGTAATCAGCAATCGGGCTAACGACAACCGTCTTTTCTGACCCGCCGACAAAGCCTGCACGAGGACGTCATCATAGCCTGCCAAATGGACTTTGCTTAAAGCCTCGCTAATGGAGTAGTGCCCGGCACTATTTAAGGCCACAGACATTTTTAAGTTTTCCAATACCGTCAGTTCTTTTTTAATGCCATCCAAGTGACCGACATAAGCCATTTGTGCATAAAACTGACTGTCTTTTACCGCGTCGCCGCACCAGTGCACCTGCCCGGAATCAGGCTCGCGAAATCCGCATAAAATACGTAATAATGAAGTTTTGCCGCTGCCGTTTTTACCTTCCAGCAATAAAATCTGTCCAGAAACCAATTCAAAAGCCAGTTCTTCAAATAGTACCCGGTCATCTCGAATACAGCTTAAACCCGTGCCTTCAAGGGAGTGTGT
>CAZAUB010000092.1:2320-3980 GCA_964488195.1 uncultured Methylobacter sp.
AATCAAGCAACGAGTAATCGCTGCCGTACGGTTTCATAAAGCAGCACACCGGTTGCAACCGATACATTAAGGCTTTCTACTTGGCCCAGCATCGGCAACTTAACCAGCACATCGCATTGCTCTTTGGTCAATCGCCTTAGCCCTTTACCCTCAGCGCCTACAACCAAAGCCAGAGGCACCGTAAAATCGGTTTGATAGGCAGTCTGCGTTGTTTCACCCGCCGCACCCATGACCCAGATGCCCTGGTCTTTGAGCCAGCGCAAGGTTCTGGACAAATTGGTCACCTGATAAACCGGCACCGTTTCTGCGGCGCCGCTAGCCACTTTACAGACGGTCGGGGTAATCCCGGCAGCATTATCTTTGGTGATAATCACCCCATGCACGCCGGTAGCGTCGGCGGTTCTAAGGCAAGCGCCGAAATTATGCGGATCCTGAACATTATCCAACACCAGAAATAAAGGTACGCCTGACAGCGTTAACACCGCGTCCTTTAAGTCGCTTTCCGATAATTCACCGGGCATTTCAACTTCGATCACGATGCCTTGATGATTATGGCTATCGGCTAATTTATCCAACTTTTTCCGGTCAACTTTTTCCGGTTCTATGCCCAAGTCCAATAAATCATCGACCAGCTGCGTCAAACGCTTATCTTGCCTTAGGCTGTCAACCCAGGCTTTATTGATCTTTTTAGGGGAATAATCTAAAGCCGACTGTACCGAATGTATGCCGTATATTTTGCTTGATTTCATTTCTTACGGCGTCTTTTTTTAGGTTTGCTATCCATCGCGACTTGCTTGCCAGCCAGCTCAAAATCAATCTTCTTTTCGTCCAGGTCGACACGGGCGACCATGACTTTAACACTATCGCCCAGCCGGTAATTAATGCCGGTGCGCTCGCCCCTTAACTGGTGACTGGTTGCATCAAAATGAAAATAATCCTGCGCCAGATTGCTGATATGAACCAAGCCTTCAACATAGATTTCGGCAAGCTCGACAAAAAAACCAAACGAGGTGACCGCTGATATAATGCCGGGGAATTCCTCGCCGACCTTATCCATCATATATTCGCATTTAAGCCAGCTCACCACATCGCGGGTGGCCTCATCGGCACGTCGCTCATGGGCGGAGCATTGCTCGCCCAAAATAACCATATCGGGAACCCCGTAGAAGAAGCTCTCCACCGGTTTGCCCAGCAAACAATGCCTGATCGCGCGATGCACCAGCAAATCGGGATAACGGCGGATAGGCGAGGTAAAATGCGCGTAAGCATCCAACGCCAGACCGAAATGGCCTTTTAACTCGGGGCTGTAGACAGCCTGCGACATCGAACGCAGCAATACGGTCTGGATCAAATGCGCATCGGGCCTGCCTTTAATCGACTCCATCAGATGCATGTAATCCAGTGGCGTGGGTTTTGCTCCCCCGCCCAAACTCAAGCCCAATTCGCCAAGAAACGTTTTCAGGTTAAGCAGTTTGTCGGCACCCGGCCCTTCGTGTATCCGCAACAGCTTGGGCATTTTCTTGCCGTTTAAAAAACGCGCCGCCGCCATGTTCGCGGTGATCATAAACTCTTCAATCAGCTTGTGCGCATCGTTACGCACCACCGGTACTATCTTTTCAATCTTACGCTCTGCGCCGAACACAATCCGGGTTTCCTGGGT
>CAZAUB010000092.1:4080-8261 GCA_964488195.1 uncultured Methylobacter sp.
TCACACACCATACATAATCGGTCTACCTGGGGATTAAGCGAGCACAAGCCATTGGACAAAATCTCCGGCAACATGGGTATGACCTGTTCAGGGAAATACACCGAGGTGCTGCGTTTTTGGGCTTCTTTATCCAACGCCGAATTAATCTGCACATAATGCGAGACATCGGCAATCGCAACCAGCAGTTTCCAACCCTTGGGGGTTTTCTGGCAATAAACGGCATCGTCAAAATCGCGGGCATCTTCGCCGTCAATGGTGACCAATGGAGTTTCCCGCAAATCGACCCGGTTTTCTTTTGCCGATTCCGGCACATCCTTTTGTAGCGGTTTAATTTCTTCCAGCAACTCATCGGGCCATTGATTAGGCAGGTCATGGGAACGAATCGCCATTTCGATTTCCATTCCGGGCGCCATGTGCTCGCCCATGACCTCGATGATCCGGCCAATAGGCTGGCGAAGCTTGGTCGGTTGCTCGACAATTTCCGCAACGACAATCTGTCCTTGCTTTGCTTTCCCTGCGCCGCCTTTTAGAATCAGGATGGTTTGCGCTATATTTTTGTTATCCGGCACCACATAGGTAAAGCCGTCTTCCTTATAGAGCCGTCCTACAACCTGATGGGTATTTCTCTGTAGAATTTCGACAACCGCGCCTTCCCTACGACCTTTTTTATCGACCCCTGCAACACGCACCAGCGCCCGGTCATTGTGTAGCAAAGGATTCATTTCCCGTGGCGATAAGAACAGGTCATCAGACCCATCATCCGGTTTAATAAACCCGAAACCGTCCGCATGGCCGATAATGCGCCCGGCAATTAAATCCTCGTTATTAACCAGGCAATATTTTTTGCCCCGGTTAAACAATAATTGCCCATCCCTTTCCATTGCCCGTAAACGGCGACGCAAAGCCTCCAATTGGTCTTCGGTTTCAAGGGAAAACGCTGCTGCGAGCTCTTCACGCCCCAATGGTTTTCCATCATGCTCGATAAATTGAAGAATTAATTCACGGCTAGGAATGGGGTTCTCATATTTCTCAGCTTCGCGCTGAGCATATGGATCTTTTGTTGAATTAAAATCAACGTCTTTTTTAGACTTCAATGTCATTTAAATAATAAGATAAAAAGGATGGATACAATAAACATACTTAAATAGATAGGCTTAGTATATCGATTAGGATTAAAAGAGAAAAGTTTTTGGGGCTTATGCAAAAAAACCATTCCCGGTTGGCTCGAGGTAACGTCATCACGTCTAGCTCGAAATTCATTGTAGGGGCGACCGGCCGGTCGCCCCTACAACAGCTTAATTGACAAAATCAAAAGGGGTGGGTATAGTGCGCGCTCACTTTAGCTTTTACAGCTACCCTCTGCCGAGGTGGTGAAATTGGTAGACACGCCAGCTTCAGGTGCTGGTGGGGGCAACCCCGTGGAGGTTCAAGTCCTCTCCTCGGCACCATCAGTAATCACAAATTTCCACGCTGTTGCTCCATCGGGCAAATTCCAATACAGCTGCTTGCATTTTACATGAAAAGCACCTTTTCGATACCATTATTATGACTGACAATGAGTCAGTTGCACTTAAAAACCCTTAAAAAGCAGTATTCAAATCAGACCTTAATTTTATCCTTGAACGTCTAAAGACAAAATCCAGACTCGCCATTGCCCATTATTTTCCGGCAATTAATGGTATATCGGATAAGGCAAAATCAAACATGGCGGCAATCCCTTGCCACTTTGCAGCGTCAACTTTATGACACCGATCAAATTAAAAACAAAATATGCTAATCAATATATTGATTATAAATATTTTTTTAAAAAATGGCATGCGCTTCGCTTTAGTTATTGCAACGTAATAGTTTCAATCCACGAGGAAGCGGTCATGACCAAGAAATCAGCAAACTTAGCGATTATCAGCAATAACACTTTTGAAGCAACAAAAGCGGTTAACCTCCATAATTATGACATCAGCAGCGCCTTGCAAACGACTTTGGAGTTTAATCAACTGATCGCGATTTTCAGCAGCAAAATCGCAAACAAGATTCCTCATAGCGCCTTTGTTTATACCAATACGGAGTTCGGACTGGAAGTAAAAAGCGGGGTTTTTACACGGCATTCCTGCAACTACGCACTTAAAGTTGAGCAACAACAACTGGGTGAATTAAAACTGATGCGTAACCATAGATTCAGCGATACTGATCTCCAATTACTGGAAACGCTACTTTGCTGTTTGATTTATCCGTTGAAAAATGCAACTTTATTTCATCAAGCTTTAAAAATGGCTTATACGGATCCACTCACCCAAACCCATAACAGAGCTTCGTTTAATGATTCCATTAGCCGGGAAATGAGTCTTGCTGCACGCAATGCCAAACATTTATCGATCATTTTCTTTGACATCGATCATTTTAAAGCCATCAATGATACCTACGGTCATGATTGCGGCGACATCACGCTGGCTTCCAGTGCAAAATGGATTAAAGAAAACCTAAGAGACAGTGATATTGTTTTCCGTTATGGCGGTGAAGAATTCGTGATTTTATTAAGCGACACCGACGCCAATGGCGCAGAATTGCTGGCAGAACGGATTCACGCCTCAATTGAGCAGCACACAATAGCCTACGGCATGGAAACCATCAAGATCACTGCAAGTCTCGGCGTTAGTACCTTGCGTGACGATGATACTATCGAGTCTTTCATTAAGCGCGCTGATGAAGCCATGTATATAGCTAAAAACAGCGGCAGAAACCAAGTTGTCTCGGCTAAGTAAATCAACAGCAAATGTCGGGGTACACCACGCTCTCGGGCTTTGTGGATAAACCCGACTCGCGTCGCTAACGTTTTTTGGACTTATGGTCTTTAAATTCTGGCTTGGCAGTCACAGCTGGTTTTTCACCTGCCATGCCCGCAAATTCAAACAGCAATTCCAGCTCTTTTTCGGTCAGCTCATAAAACGAATGGGTTTTTAAACGTTCCGGCAACACCACCGGCCCATAGCGCACCCGCATTAAGCGGCTGACCGTGACATCCTGCGACTCCCACAACCGCCTTACCAACCGGTTGCGGCCTTCGGCAACGATCACGTTGTACCATTTATTGGCACCTTCGCCGCCGAAAAATATAATCTCGTCAAACTTGGCTTTGCCGTCTTCAAGCTCTACGCCCTGCTTGAGTTTTGCCAGGGTAGCCTCTGAAACCTCGCCCAAAATACGCACGGCATATTCACGCTCTACTTGAGTGGACGGGTGCATTAATCGATTAGCCAATTCACCATTATTAGTGACCAATAATAATCCCGAGGTATTGATGTCCAGTCGGCCAACGGCTATCCAGCGGCTGATAGCCAATTTCGGCAGCTGCGTAAACACCACCGGACGGCCTTCCGGGTCACGGCGCGTAACCACTTCACCGACCGGTTTATGATAAAGCAGCACTCGGGTGGGTTGCTCGACAAATTTTTCCCAATGAACAACCCGATCATTAATCTGTAAATGATCCCCGTCTTTCAATCGGTCGCCCAAGCTAACAGGCTTACCGTTAATCTTCAACCGCCCCTCATCTATCCAGCGTTCAATTTCCCGTCTGGAACCGACGCCGCCGCGCGCCAACACTTTTGGATACGCTCCCCGCCTGTGGATTGATTCGCGTCAAATTCCCCCCTTTGCAAAAGGGGGGCTAGGGGGGATTTGGCGGCCTTATTTTCAACCTGTTGCTTCGGAGACCTGCTCGGTTTCGCCAATCTGTTCGGCTGTTTCGCCAAACTGCTCGATGGTTTCGGTGACCTGTTCGGTGGTTTCTTGCTCTTCACTCTTTACCTGCATGGGTTGTTGCGTTGCGTCTAACGACGGCTCATCTAATGACATACCAAGCTCTTGAATCTCTTGCAATGTCGGCAGTTCACTTAATGACGTAATATTAAAATAATCCAGAAATTGTTTGGTCGTGCCGTATAAAGCCGGTCTGCCCGGCACTTCTTTGTGCGCCACCACCCGAATCCACTCACGCTCCAATAGCGTATGAATGATGCTTGAACTGACGCCAACACCGCGAATATCCTCAATATCTCCGCGTGTTGCCGGTTGACGATAGGCAATAATAGCCAGCGTCTCCAATAATGCCCGCGAATATTTTGGCGGCTTTTCTTCAAACAACCGTGATACCCAGCGCGACAGCTCCCGCCTGACCTGAAAAC
>CAZAUB010000093.1:0-3053 GCA_964488195.1 uncultured Methylobacter sp.
ACCGCAAAGCCTTCATTGAGCAGATAATGGCTCATCGTGTAACCGGCCGGCCCCATGCCGACCACCAGCGCGTTTTTGCCGTTGTAGGGCAGCATGTATGGACGCTTGACGTTTAACGGATTCCAGCGGGTCAGCAAGCTGTATATTTCAAAGCCGTAGGGCATGAACAACACATCGGTCAGTACATTGGTTTCAATTTGCGGAATATCGATAGGATCGGTTTTTTGATAGATACAACCTTTCATGCACTCGTTGCAGATACGGTGCCCGGTGCCGGGACACATCGGATTGTCGATAATGATAATCGCCAACGCGCCGATATTGTCGCCGTTGCGTTTGACGAGATGCATTTCCGAAATTTTTTCATCCAGCGGGCAACCGATGGTGGTTACGCCCAACGGGTCAACCTTGAAAGTATTGGTTTTTTTGTTGCGCATGCCCTTAGAGCAGGAATCAGTATCGCGCTCGTGACAGTAAATGCAATGATTGACTTCGGACAATACCTGGCGTTGATTAAAACGCGGGTCGGTTAGTTTAAAACCATCCCGACGGCGGCGGTGTTCCTGCTCACCCATCCACGCCGTAAATTCGCCACGATCGACAAGTTCATGCTCAACCAAATGGTCGAAATCGCGTTTTTGCGGGAGCTTGAAGCTCGGCCAGTTCGCAACCACATCGTTGTCTTGTTGGGCGACAAAACTCCAGCGCAGTACGATGTCCATCAGGCCGTTGATAAATTCGGCGGGGTTTTGCAGGTTGATGATGTCGTTAAATTCAGTTGTGGCTGCTTCGTGCGCGGCGAGTTTTGCACGCAAAGCTTCTGCGACTAAATCGGCATTTTCGTAATCGCTGTCTTTGCCCTTGGCAACCAGCTTGTAATGGCTGTACAGCAGTCCAATAGCCGCGCCGACTCGAGCAACGCGGTGTTCAGGGTCATTATCCTGATTGGCTTCGGGAAAACCTGCGTCAATCAGTAAATCAAAACGATTCAGGATGGCAGGAATAATCCAATCACTGGTATCCTGGCCTTTAAAGACGAAAGCCAGCTTATCGACCACTTCATTTTTATAAGTAAAAATGCTGTCGATTTCGTCCTTTATTTTTGCGCCCTGCGCCTGATGCTGTTCGGAAACATTGAAAATCTTGGCGACAAACTGCCCGACATAGGGCCCCATGCGCACCAGCAGGTCGGAGATGGCCTCCGCCGATAACCCTGCACCCTGATTCTCACGGTAAGCCTTGAATTCGCTGTGCAGCTGCGAATCATGACGCTCAACCGACGCATCAAACACATCCAGCAGCTCTTTCAGACGCGCAGAGTCATATAAATCGGGGTAGTTAAAGCCGGGAATGCCTAGGGTAAGATTGTGTTGTTCCATAGTTCTCGTGTTTGATTAGTTCGATTGTTCATACAGCGCCCATAAATTGGCTTTATCTGTACTTAAAAGGTTACCGACAAATTCGCATGGAGCGAATTTGAACAGTCAATGTCTGGCCCGAAGGGTGAAATACAGGGATGTATTTCATAAAAGACAAAAATTAACCGCGTATTATAAGTAGATGTGAGTTTGTTTGCCACAGATAATCTTTTTTACCCAGGGAAAATGCACTTTTATAGTGCCTGCGCAGAGCCTAGGAACGATGTATTAAATTATTCAGTAGCTAAAAAAGCACACAGATGACACGGATTTGACTGATAAACACTGATAAAATGGCGCTTCGTCATAACGATATTATAGATAGAATTATTAAGGCATTTTATTGAGAGCGCATAACGAACTTGGGCTTTAGCCTTTTTAAAAATCCGTCCAATCCGTGTCATCCGTGTTCCATTATTGAGGGCTTTGTTTTGACCAATCGGTATTTATTTCAAAGGGCAAGATGCATCGTCGGCATTGTGTTTCTGTTTGCGCTTGTCGGCTGCACCCGTTCGACATTGCTTGCGATTAACACATTGGCCTATTTTGATGATTATACCGTCATCGAAGACGTGGCTTATGGGGAGCATCCGTTGAATCGCCTGGATATTTACCTGCCAGCCCGGAAACAGGCCAGCCGTGCCACGGTGATGTTTTTTTACGGCGGCTGTTGGGGCGGATGTGCAACGACCAACAAGGAAAATTACCGGTTTGTTGCCCAAGCGCTGACTGCGCATGGATACACCGTGGTCATAGCCGATTACCGGCGCCATCCGGAAGTAAAATTCGCCGATATCATGGCCGATGTCAGCCGATCAGTAATATGGGTGAAAGCGCATATCGCCGAATATGGCGGCGACCCTGGGAAGATTTTTTTGATGGGGCATTCGGCCGGTGCTCATTTAGGCGCTATGCTGACGTTTAACGAAGACTATTTGCCGCCGGAAACTTACCAAAGCATCAAAGGCTTTATCGGTTTAGCCGGGCCTTACGATTTTTTACCGTTTACCGAAGCTTATCAAAAAGAGGTTTTTGGCCCGGTAAAAAACTATCCGGCCTCGCAGCCGGTCAACTTTGTGCAGGGTACGGAGCCGCCGCTGCTGTTGCTGTACGGGAATAATGATGTGACGGTAAAACAGGTGAACATTGAAAGTTTAACTCGTAAAGTCCAGCAGGCCGGCGGCTGTGTGGAAACGCATGTGTACGGTGATCTGGATCATGTTGAGCTGTTGGGCGCGCTCTCGTTGCTGTCACAAAACCGGGAGCCGGTGTTGGCTGATATTATCCGTTTTCTGGATTATTATTCAGTGCATAATCGGCAGGGTTTTGGCTCTGCGGTCATGGAGTTGTGCTGACGGTAGATTGATTCGTCATAAAAATAATATCCAGTCCGGTACGATCCTTTTTTCAAGCTATAATTTTATAATTTCAACCCTTCTGAATTTATGCGTACAACACCTTGCCGAAACTGGATAACCTGTTTGGTCGCACCGGTTCCCTCGGCAACTGCTCCCTGCGTTGCTCTACCTCCTGCATCCATGCAGTCGTACCGGTCGCGACACTTCCACCATCCATGGCAGTCGTATGAATAAACCGGCAGCACCTCGCAAACGGGCCAGTACCAAACTGGAGACC
>CAZAUB010000093.1:3153-5167 GCA_964488195.1 uncultured Methylobacter sp.
AAAAAACGTTACCCAAACCGCCGGTTGGCAGCTTAAAAAGCAGATTGCTGATGGTCGGCCTTGAAGCGATGGGTCTTGCGATAACTGCGATTTCTGCGGTGATGATTTTGCTGGGTTATTCGGCCGGTTGGTTTTCCGGCACCCGTTTTTTCACCAGTTTATTGCCGTTTGCAATCGGCGTATTGGGCTTGATAATTGCGGCGGCGGTATTCTTGATAGGCTGGTGGAAACTGCGCAAATGGTTGCCGGGCAGGGCGGCGATATTGGCTCCGGTTCTGGCGATCAGCTTTGCGCTGGTTATGGGCTGGTTTGTGATGCAAAACCATTTTACCCAGGCGTTCGGACACTTTCGCATGCTGGTCGGTGGCAAGCAGGAAGCCAGCCGGGTTACGCTGGCTCATCAGGTCTATGCCGCCTACCGGCGTTATGATTCGGCGCTATTGCTGAAAATGGTTAACCGAGCAGAAGCCTATAATCCGGCCATTGCAGAAGCGGCCAAGGTATTCGGCATTGATGCCAATCTTCTGCAAGGCATCGCCGCGACAGAATCCTCCTTTTTGCCCAGAGACAGCCTGGACGGCGGGCACGGCCTGTTTCAAATCACCCAGGCGCCTAAAGCCGTCATGACGCAGGTCGGCAAACAGCTGGGGGTAAACAAGCCTTCATTGCTCAACCCGCGACACAATGCTTTTATCGCCGCCGCCACCTTAAAATACTATCTGGCCGAGATGCACAATGACTTGTTCCTGGGTTTGTTGGCCTATAACATCGGCCCTGCCAATGGTGGCCTTCGTTTTATCATGCAACAGTACGGCGCGACCGATTTTGTGACCATACAGCCTTATTTGCAGCAGTTGCCCCGCGATTATCCGATTCGTGTTTTATCCCATGCGTTAGCCTTCCGGCTCTGGCAAACAGAAGGAAAACTGCTCGTTTATGAAGAAGGCGACAATGCTATGCGCGTCCAGCGCATTGGCATACCTGGACTGCAAGCGGAGCTTTAGTATGGCAACTCGGAATAAATGTCGTATCGTTTGAATTCATATAATAAATGCAACCCCCTCTTAAAAAAGTTAGATGGTATAAAACAAAAAACTAAAGAGGTGTCCAATCAGAGCATTCAACCATCTAACCCAAGAAGTTGCCGTTATTTTTGACACTATCCTGTTTAAGTATTCAAGGTATCCATAAGGTCAATCATAAATTCCATCTCTTCATCTTCAACACCAATCCATGCATCAAATCCCAAGCCTTCCAAAACGCCTTTTCCTTTTGCATCATTGCTCATTTCTACTAGCAGGCTTTGAAATTCATCCCTTTTTCCGGCCAGTTTCGGCCCGATCATCAGTGAATGATGAATAACACTAATCTGGCTGCGAACCAAAATTTTCAGTTGGCTCTTAATCATATTCGATAAATCATCGTACGCTTCAGCCAGGAAAATACCTACATCAGCATCCCCACGTAGCAAATGTTTTGCAACCAGAACATAAGTATCATAAATATTTGTTTCTACATTGCCGGCATCCAAATCGCCAGGTTCCAGCATGATCATGCCCATCAAGTGAACATCAGGATCTTCAGTGACAGCAACTCTGATGCCGGGTGACAAATGAGCCACCTCTTCTACAGTATTTTTGGCATTGACGGCAATAATAGCTTCATCAGCTCTGCCGGCGGGTTTTACCAAGGGTAAAAAGCCTTTTTCACGCACCAGCATCGCGGCATCAAAGGGATTGGCATAGATTAAATCGATTTTATCGCTTTTGATCGCCTCTCTCTGGCTATGAAAATCGCTATACATTTCCAAATGGATAGCTTCCCCTGTCTGCTTTTGAAGCCAGGTATTAAAAATATACCAACCGGAAATGTGATCAGGGGGAAAATCTGGACTGATTGTAAATTGATTCGACATGATTAGGTTCCGTGTGGATTAAAACAAAGTTGGATAAAGCTTGATACACTCTTCCACTTTGGTTCGAGAGGGTTTTCGACGTACGGAGGTATAACCCGT
>CAZAUB010000093.1:5267-8228 GCA_964488195.1 uncultured Methylobacter sp.
ACGATAAGTTTACCGTCAGGATAAGGCGTCTCAATTTGGGTATATAAAATCCTGCGAGTCATATTGCCAAATAAGCTCAGAGTAATATCTTGGTAATCTCCGGCTATATCTTCAGGTTTCATGTCGTGAAGCATTTGCTGCCCTCTTGATTAAGTGGTTTATAACAAATCAGCAATACTTTCTGCTGCCCGTTTTACATCCAGAAAAATCAGGCCTAATTTAGCATTAGGTTTTGCCATGACTGTTAACACCGCTTCTTCGCCGGCATAAGTCATCAGTACATATCCCAACGCACCTTTAATCAACACCTGCTCTAATGCGCCTCTTGCCAATTCCTTAGCTGTTCTGTCACCTAAAGAGAGCATTGCAGCGCTCATTGCGCCAACTCTGTCTTCATCCAAACCGGCGGGTAACACGGAAGCGATCATCAGTCCATCGGTTGATATAACGCCTGATGCTTGTATATCTGCCGAAGTACCATTTAGTTCTGTTAATATAGAAGTCAGCATATCTGCTCGCATTTTATTTTCCTTGCGTATGCTTAATGCCCAAACCAGAGAAACAAATTCCGGCTGATTAAAATGGGGGATTCCTGAAATGGCAACAACAAAGCGATTATTGCCGATAAATAATGGCCAGAATCCAACCTGGCTATTACCGGTCGCATCAATGACTGCCCAGGTGTGGCTTGCCAGCCCCATGTTGTTCATCAATAAACCCGATCGGCGCTCGTGCACGGTTGCAATTTCAGCGCTTAATGCCGATAGCTCTTCGGCAACCTCATGTGGAAATCCACAGCTGGACAGATAGAAGCCTTGGCTATCGGCTAATAACACTTTGCCATGTTCTGAGATCTTACTTAACAGTTCAGGCAAAATTTCCTCTAATGCGCCCTGCTGCGGATATTGAAGCACGGCATCAAGCCCCTGAATCCAGCCAAGTTTCTGGCAATGATACAGCAATTCCATGCATTTTTGCTCGTCATCCTGGCTCATCAGCTGCTGCAGATTGGCTACATTGAGCGCGCAGGTTTGCTGCTGTTTTAGTAATGCCCTTAAAAATTGACGCGGCTTATCGGTTTCCACAGAACAGGTAGCATAATAGGCACCGGCCGGCGTTGGATACAAGTATAAGCCTTCTGTTAATGAATAGGCGTTCATGTGTCATGCCTCAATTCCGGGATCCAGCGAATACAGTAATGACTGCACTAAAAGAGATACATCATTTTTGACTCTGGCATCAACAGAAAATACCGGTGGCCTTATCCCCATCCCTTGCAGCTGGATATGGTAATCGTTAATAGTCGGCTTATTACTCAGATCCATTTGCGTCACCCCAATGGCTACATTAGTTTCAGCTATAAATTTCCGAAATGAATCCAGAAAGAATTTCATATCCTGAAAAGGATCCGCTCTTGTATTATCAAGTAGCAAAACCAGGCCTATGCCGCCTGTTATCAGGATATCCCACATAAAATCAAAACGTTCTTGCCCGGGCGTACCATAAAGATGAATTTTCTCACCGCCGGCAAGATTCATAATGCCGTAGTCCATGGCTACCGTTGTCGATGATTTTCTGGTCTTGGTCATGTCACTGGCAGAAGCATCTGTTTTAATTGGCGGTATATCGCTGATTGATTCGATGGCTGTTGTTTTACCCGCACCTACCGGTCCGGTAAAAATGATTTTGTATTGACTCATATTGTTCCAACTCTATGATTTATTTGTGCGCAATTTTCCGATAATTCTACTTAACAAGCCCTGCTGCTCAGTTTTTTTGATAACTGATGGTTGAATGATTTCATCCGCTTCTCTTTTACCCTGTCCAATCAGCCCGAGCGCATAAGCTGAGCTAATAAATACGAACACATACTGCGGTTTGATTTTTAAAACTTCAGCGATATCAGGTAAGGTTCTGGGACCTGTCATAAGCAATGCTGAAATCCTTAATGCATGAGGAGTGACAACAAGGCGAGTAAAATTTGGCCAGTGCTTTAAAAAAACCGTTCTGTGAATATCCAGTGCGCTTGGATAACGTCCTTTAGACGTCCACACAGCAAGCTTCCACAGAAAAGCATCCTTGTCATGAAACTTTTCTAAGCCGTCCTGAATTGATGCTGCACTTGATTCCACCGGAGTAAGTGTCATCCCCGAGCCTGAAATTTTATTCATTGCCACACTGGCAAAAGCCCTCAGCAGCTTGTCATCAGCATCAAGCCAGATTTCATGGTTATGAGGAAAAATAATGAGCGGCTTCCAGCCTGAATTTAAGCGCATCACCTGTTTTTTGGCTTCAGCTACCATTAAGGCTGACTGAACGGATCCCTGAAAATAATCTTTAGGGTTGTAAGCTGCATCGGGAAATTGCTTCGGATCATTCACATCCAGACCTGGAACAGACCCTATATACGCATCAAATTTTCCTTCATCAAACTGCATTGCAGTTTGATGTTTTGATGTTTTTTTCTGTTCATCAGTTTTTGTAACCTGCTTTTTAGGCTGATCTTTTTCTAGCGGTAACAGACGCTCAGTTTTAGCAATTGAGTCCTGCGACGGGCGGGTGGCTGTATTTTCCGTATAGGAACTGACTTGGTTACTCGGTTTTTTCTTTGCCGACAACATCGCACCGGCTTCGTTCAAGGCAAACAGCAGGTCGTCGGTCTTGACAGGTTTTTTTACATAAAAAATATTTTCGAATGTTAGTTCCAGTAGGGATAATGCAATAATCGGCCTAGTCGATTCGATCAGTCTCTGCTCAATCAGTGTTTTGGCTTTTACGGAATCGGCATCGATAATATCAACTTCAGCATTCAGGTCTTCAACAACAACAGCGGCCCCTTTACAAGGACCTTGAAGATACATCACCATCATTTTATAAGTTCGTCCATCCATGCCGTGGAGGGCGGCTTTTAAAGGGCTTTTGCGTTTATCTTTCATTTTTACGCTCATCAAAAAACGCCTG
>CAZAUB010000094.1:0-8212 GCA_964488195.1 uncultured Methylobacter sp.
GCGAAACTTTCGCGCTGCCATTCGGTTCGGCGGCGATAAATTTCCAGGTAAGGTGAGTCCTGAGACAGAAGAACATACTCTTGTAAGCGCTCAATCGTTTGATAAGCAAGGCGTTTTTCGGTGCGGTCGGTTCGCTGGGTGGAATCGGACAATACTTCCACAATCAAGCAAGGATGCTCGTTATAATAAAGGTCGGTTTCTTCTTCGCAGGTGACTTGCACATCAGGGTAGTAAAAGCGCACGTCGTTACCGTGTTGAATTTTCACCTTCATGTCTGATTGAAACGGTTCGCAAGGGGTACCTTGCAAATGCTGTAACAAGCACGCATACAGTCGCCCACTAACACGATTATGATTACGGCTTGCTCCGGTCATTGCGTAGATGAGCCCATTAACATATTCATGGCGAGTGCCGGTCTTATTGTCGTTTTCCAGCAGCAGATAAGCTTCGGGTGTTAGTATTAGGTCAGGTAAAACAAGTGCTGGATTAGCCATATTAACTCCCTTATTGAGGACTGTAATTTAACGTAGCACTTTGAATAATACACGCTCGTTTAGGGCACTGTCCATTATTGGGGGGCAGTAGAATCAGTTCCTCGACATTCATTGATGACCGAAGCTTAAACAGGCAATCCTAAAAATACCGCCCATTGATCAGAAAGTGGGCGACGATGCTGCCGAAGTAACCCAGTACGATGACTGGCGTCCATTTCAAATGGCTGGTGAAGGTATAAATTCCTTTGGCCTGTCCCATCAAGCCCACTCCAGCTGCGGAACCTACCGCCAACATGCTGCCGCCCACGCCGGCGGTCAAGGTCACCAGCAGCCATTGTCCCTGGGAAATATCCGGCGCCATGGTTAATACCGCCAGCATGATGGTGCCGTTGTCTATGAACGCCGAGGTGATGCCCACCAGAATATTGGCTACAGTCGGATCGATGCTGCCGTAAAGATGGTGGGATGCCACTTCTATATAGCCGATAAAGCTCAAGCCTCCGACTCCCACCATTACACCGTAAAAAAACAGTAAGGTGTCCCATTCCAGGTTGGCGACTTTCTGGAAAATATCAAAAGGCAGTTCCTTCGCCAGCTGTTGATTTACCTCTGCTTGCGGATTGTTCATGTATTTCATGGGCCCAAAATGATCGATTTTGACATCGGTCAAATCCACCGGTATCAATACGGAGTGGGAATCGCGGGTTTTTTGCAGGTAATAACTGAAAAACTTCAAGTAGGTCAAGCCCATCATCATCCCGGCAGCGGGTGGCAGGCTCAGGAAGTTTTCGAAGCAAGCCGATGTAATGATGGTTAATATGAACAAAAAGATGATTATCCAGCCGCCCCGCTTTATGTCCTGGGCTTCCATTACCGCTACGGGTCTTTCTTGCGGAATAAAGAAATGCATGATGGCGGCGGGTATTGTGAAGTTGACGATAGCCGGAATCAACAGGGAAAAGAAATCGGCAAATGGCACTACGCCTTTTTGCCAAACCAATAACGTGGTGATGTCGCCAAAGGGGCTGAATGAGCCGCCTGCATTGGAGGCGATTACAATATTAATGCAGGATAAGGTAACAAAGCGCGGGCATTCTTTACCCATAGCCAGAATAACCGAACCCATCAGCAAGGCGGTAGTAAGATTGTTGCAGCCGGATGAAATGAAGAACGCCTGAAAGCCGGTAATCCAGAATAATTGCCGATAGCTGAAGTTCTTGCTCAATAGCCAGACCCGCAGGCTGTCAAATACGCCCCGGTCTTCCATCGCGTTCAAGTA
Organism: uncultured Methylobacter sp.; assembly: GCA_964488195.1. Lineage (GTDB taxonomy): Bacteria > Pseudomonadota > Gammaproteobacteria > Methylococcales > Methylomonadaceae > Methylobacter_A. The sequence continues at coordinate 1,774 of CAZAUB010000094.1, forward strand.
AGTCATCGAAACCATGATGAACAAAAACAGTTCTCCATAACTTTCAAGCGTAGCGCGGAATGCAACTCCGGCCTGCTCACTCATCCCGGCCTTGGTATAAAAAACGGCAATAAAAATCCAGATAAGACTTGCCGCAAACACCATAGGTTTGGACTTTTTTAAATCAGTCACTTCCTCGATCATGGCAAGAATGTAGGCAACAGCAAAAACAATTAAAGCCAGATAACCGGCCCAATGCTGAGTCAAATCCAACGGTTGCGCTTGGCTAATAGTCTCTGCCTTTTCGGCTGCCATTGATAGGGAAGGAAAGAGCAGGGCGAGTACCAGAGGATTATATTTTGAGCAAAGCAGGGTTCTTAGCACCTTAAAAAGCCGGCAAGTTTTGAGTGCAGTGGAGCTGTTTTTACCCGGTATGTTTGTTTTGATGGGCAATAATGCATTATTTAATGCAAGCATCAATAAGGTAAAAACGGATAAAAATACTTCAATCTGCATATGCGACTCACAAAAATACAAAAGATTAGCGGGAGGGTGAAAATTCTGGACCTATTTAATAGGTATATTGTATTTGAAACAGCACGGGCATGCGCTAATAAATGACGGGAGCGCGGGTTGATCAGCAGTGACAGAATGGGCGTTGGGTATATTGAGGGGAGGGCTGGTGTTTAGTTTTTTTTATGTTCTTTAAGGTGCTGCAAAACTTCAATACCTTTCTTTCGCTGCACCCTGATAATTTCCAGTTCAGTTTGATAATGCTTTATTAAGCAATCCTCATCAGTCTGTTGCAGGGTGTGGGCGATTTTCCGCTCTTTTTTCTTGAGCTTAAGCAGGATTTTTTTTAACTCCTCGATATGTTGCCTTTTTGTGTGTTTGTCGGTGTCAAAAAAGGCCTGTAATTTATGGAGCAGCTTTTCTATTTTCATGGCTGGAATGACGGGTCAGGTGTGCAGTTAAAGGTTGATACTATTGGGTATCGACTGTGTGAACAACATCATTGATTTCAGTTTCATTCAGGGTTAATTGTTGTTCAACTCCGGCATTGCCGGTGCTGCCGTGTAAGAACAGCGTTTCGGCGGTTTTTAAGAGATTTTTTTTAATGTTACGCATATAGGCGCTGTCATTAATCAGCGAAGAGCCGGTTTCAGGGGTTATTTTTCGTTCCCTGATCAGCGTTTCAATGTCGCGATTCATTTGCATGTCGTCGTTTTTAATGGTCGCTTTTAATGCGTCCAACGATAATAACGGTAATTCATTGCCTTCAATTTCATGCCTGAAGTTTTCAATCTGCCGGATATGCAGGACTATTTGATAGGCGATTTTGTTGTATTCATCGATCCTGGTCTGATTGGTTGATGATCTGGCTCGAGTCCAGTTTTTTTGCAAATGTTTGGTGTCTTTAATGGCTTCGACAAGGTGCTTATTGGCCTCGCGTAGCCAGGAAAGCTTCGAAGATTGGGTCATTTCCCACGTAAATCCGGCTTGGCTGATAAAAGCAATAATGGCGCTGTAGATGCCTTTTATCCGCTTTTCATAGCTGGCATCTATATCGTATTCAATCGGATGATTGTTTTGTTCTATGAGTTGCTGGAGTGAGTCGTTTTTTTGGAGATCGCCTTTATGCAGGCCAAAGGTATGTAAAATAATATGGATGGCGTTTTCGTATAAATGAATGCTTTCCAGTCTGACCGATTCTACGACTGTTTCAGGGAAATCCATTGCGGATATGTCCAAATATTTCGGTTCGAAAATAGCGGGGCGCTTTTCTATGAATATTTTTTCGAGCAATATAACCTGCTGATTAATGAATGGGAAAAACAGTATAATGCCGGCAAGATTAAACAGGCTATGAAAGGTTGCCAGTTTCATCGCATTGTCCGAGGCGGCAATGCCCAAATTCGCGCTGATTATATCTACAGCAATGCCGAATTTTTTAATAAAAATCAACACAAAGATTCCGGTACACAGATTAATTAACAGATGTGAGCCTGCCAGCCGTTTACCCTGAACATTGGCGCCGAAAGCAGCAATAATTGCAGTGACGGTAGTGCCGATATTAGCCCCTATTACCAGCGCCAGCGCATTGTCGTAAGTAATTTGATGCACGGAAACTGCGGTAATGGTTAGCAGCATCGTGGCATGGCTGGACTGCATGATTATGGTGGCGATAATCCCTATGGCGGTGTAGATCAGCAGTCCTTTGATGCCGGGCATCGCGTATTCTGCCAAGTTTATGGTGCTTTCGAAGTGTTCAAAACTTTCCTTCATGTAGTGTATGCCGAGCAGCAGAAAACCCAGTCCGGTCAGGATATAGCCGATGCCTTTTAACTGTTTGCCGCCCTGGAATATGCATAAAACGCCAAAAACCAGCAGCGGCATGGCGTAGGTGGCAATATTAACTTTTAGTCCAAGTCCTGCGATCAGCCACGCGCCGGTTGTCGTACCCAGATTGGAGCCGAAAATAATGCCGATACCGGCGACCAAATCAAGCAAGCCCGCACTCAGGAATGAAATGGTGATGACTGAGACTAGGCCGCTGGACTGCATTAAGGTAGCCGACAGAAAGCCGAAGCCGAAACTTTTCCAGGAGGTGTCGGTGGTTTTTTGTAGAATCCGTTCGAGTACTCCGCCGGTAAAGGCTTTAAATCCTTGCTCCAGGGACAACATGCCGAACAGGAAAATCGAGACGCCCGCCGCAATGCCTTTAAATTCTGCACTTAGCCAAAAGCCGTAAGACAATAGCGGGATGACAATCAGCAAAAGGGCTTTATGCATGGGTATTATTCAAAGGAAAGGCGATTGACTGTTCGCCCAAAAAGGCTAGATGGGCGGTTGTTTTACGCCGGTCGATTTGATGTTCACCACATCGCCGACAGTCAGTTGTCCGCATTGATTATGCAGGGCATTTTGTCCAAAATAAACTTTATTTTGCCATTTTCGGGTGCGGTTGAGCGTGATTAGCGGCTCTTTGCCGATTTGCGCGGTTTCAGGGTCGATTGTCGGAACGGAGCACCGGGAGCAGGGTTTGGGTAGTCTGAAATCTACAGCGCCAATGCTGATTTCGCGCCAGCTGTCTTCTGCATAGGCGGGGCAACCGGCAATAACCAGATTGGGTCTGAAACGGGTCATCGGTAAATTCAGCTGCATTTCATGATTTAATGCAGCCAGCGAGTTTTCTGAAATAATCAGGAAAGGAAAGCCGTCAGAAAATGCGACCTTGTCGGTAGGCTTTGCATAATTGGGGTCAACTGGCCGAACGACTTCATCGGGCTGGTAAACCAGTCGGCAATCCAGTTTTAAAAAATCGCTGAGCCATTGGTCGGCTTCTGTTGAAACGCTACGGGCGTCGCACTGGTCATGCCAGATGGTGCTGTTAATAATTTGTCCGTCAACAGGTGCTAAAGGTAGGGATAAGTTTTCCATGCCCGGTGCGGACAAGATCAGGTTTTTATCGGTAAGTGCGGTTTTAATTAAAGCCATTTGCGGCAACTTCCGCTGGCTGAGGAATTGCTGGTCATTGTCGATGATCATCCATTTTCTGTCGTGCTGAAAGCCTTTTTCAGTGACAGGCCAGCTGTTTGCATGAATGCCGGCTAATGACTTTACCGGATAGACGACAATGCCGCTTAATATAAAGTCTGTCATTGGCGGCGGGCGGCGGTGTTAACCTAACAATGATTTTACAGCGCCGGCGAATACGTTGCTGTGAGCACCTTGTGTCTGGGACGGGTTACTTTGAAAGTCAGCGATAAGTTGCTTGACCGCCTGTTGGGCTTGATCGCTGTTTTCTAATGAGGCAGATTTGTCGCTGCTTTTTACCGGTGAGGATGACGATAGTTTTACTGAGGTATCGGAAAGTTTTACTGTTTCACCGGAAACTTTTGAGCTGTCGTCCTGATCGTTATCTGATCGGGTTTCGATAGCGGGCTCATTACTTTCCAAACTTTTCGCCCGCTGGGATGGTGCCGGGGCAACGAAAGCGTCTGATCGTGATTGCATAGCACTTGCTTCCATGTTGATGTCCTTTTAGCTTGGTTGAGGGCCGTAAAAAACGGCGATGGTTTTATCTTCAGTTCAAAGTATAACGCTAGCGTCGGAGCTATTTTTATCGATGCTGAACTCTTTGTTGCGCGAAGTCAATACTATTTACAACAGATGTCGTTAATTCACAAAACAAAGCCTATTGATTTTACAAACATTTACCCTGAGTCCTTCAGCTACGCTCAAGAGAGCCTTGTCGAAGGGAGTTGCAACTTTAAGAATAGATTATTTTAAGATTTTAACTGCCAACTTCATCGAAAAACTAAACAAAGTTAATGAATCCGTTAAAATTAGCGCCTGTGCGTTTTATTATTGTTAGGAAATGATGCAATCAATTAACTTGTCTCTCCAGATAGTCATTAAGTTTTTATTTATTATTCAGCTACTTGGTGTTGGTCTTGTTTATGCCGGTGCAAAGCAGACGATCAGTATTGCTTATTTAACACAAGAGCAAAAAGCCCCGCCGCCGTTGTCTAACCTGGACGCTTTCATCAAAGATAAGGGTATTCCGGGGGCAAAGCTGGCGATTGATGACAATAATACGACCGGGCAGTTTACCGGGCAGCAGTTTGTGCTGAAAAAGTTCATCGTGCCGCTGGATGGCAATGTTGTCGATACCTTTAATAAGGATATAGTCGATCAATATCCGTATGTTGTTGTCAACTTGCCTGTCGACGCTATAAATAAAGTCGCCGATTTGCCCGCTGCAAAACACAAACTGTTGTTTGATGTGGCGACAGTCGATGATGTGTTACGCAATGAGCAATGCCGCAATAACGTTTTGCATCTTTTGCCGAATAGGGCCATGCGTGCCGATGCGCTGGCGCAATACATGATGAAAAAACGCTGGAATAAGTGGTTTTTAGTCATTGGCGCTACCGAAGAAGATCGTTTGTTTGCTGATGCGATTAGGCGGGCGGCTAAACGTTTCGGCATGAAGATAGTCGAGGAAAAAACCTGGGAGCATACTTACGATGCACGGCGCACGGCACAATCGGATGTAGCAGTATTTACCCAGGTGGACGATTATGACGTGCTGGTCGTTGCCGATGAGCAAGGCCGGTTTGGCGAATATCTTGAATACCGAACCTGGAATGCAAGGCCGGTGATCGGTACTCAGGGACTGGTTGCTACGGCATGGCATCGAACCCATGAACAATGGGGCGCGGTGCAGATTCAAAATCGCTTTAAAGAACAATCCGGGCGTTGGATGGAAGAGCAGGATTATGCCGCTTATCTGGCGGTTCGGGCCATCGGCGAGGCGGCCACCCGTACCAAATCCAATGACATCAACCAGCTTAAGAATTATATATTGAGCGATGCGTTTGCGTTGCAGGGCTATAAAGGCAACCCTTTGTCGTTCCGATCCTGGGACGGACAGCTGCGGCAACCGGTTTTGCTGGCAGCGCCCAGATCGTTGGTCGCGGTCGCGCCGATTGAAGGTTTTTTGCATCCCAAGACCGAACTCGACACCTTGGGTTACGATCAACCTGAATCGACCTGTAAATGGAGTAAATGATGATAAAAAAAAATGTTTTAGGGCTGTTTTTGATGGTTGTACTGACGGGAGCAGCGCAGGCTGAAACGGTGTTCGTTACGCTGGAAAAAGATAATGCGCTGGCGGTTGTCGATCCCATCTCCGGCAAGTTAATCAAAACGGTGGAAATCGGTCAGCGCCCCAGAGGCATCGTCATCAGCCCCGATAATAAGTTTTTGTATGTGGCCGTCAGCGATGACGATACCATCAAGATTATCGATGCCGAGACGCTCAAAGAAGCAGGAAAGTTGCCGTCCGGTGAAGACCCTGAGACCTTCGCGTTAAATCCTGCGGGTGATAGGCTTTATGTGTCCAACGAAGATGACAGTCTGGTAACTGTTATTGATATTGGTCATAAAAAAGTCGCCAAACAAATTAAGGTCGGCGTGGAGCCAGAAGGCATAGCGGCCAGTCCTGATAATCTGTGGGTAGTAAGCGCGTCTGAAACGACTAATATGGTGCATTGGATTGATGCCAAAACCCATGCTATTGTCGAAAACACGCTGGTTGACCCGCGCCCCCGTGCGCTTGGCTTTACAGCCGACAGCCGGCAGCTGTGGGTCACATCCGAAATGGCCGGTACCTTGATGGTTCTGGATGTTAAAACCAAGCAGATTATCAAAACCATCAAGTTTGATGTGCAGGGCGTGACTGCCGACAAAATCCAGCCGGTCGGCGTGGTGATCGATAAAGACAGAAAACGCGGCTATGTGGCCTTGGGGCCTGCAAACCGCGTCGCCGTGATTAACGCCCAAACCTTTGAAGTGGAAAAATACCTATTGGTAGGTCAGCGGGTTTGGAATCTGGTATTCTCACCGGATCAAAAAAGGCTATACACCACTAACGGCGCCAGTAACGATATTT
>CAZAUB010000095.1:0-2958 GCA_964488195.1 uncultured Methylobacter sp.
AACTTGCCGTGACACTGTTTAAACTTCTTGCCTGAACCGCAAGGACAAGGATCATTGCGGCCCACTTTATTGCCATCCCTGACAAATGGCTGTTCTGCAGCAGCAGCTACTTCGTCCTGTTCAGGTGCAGCAAGCAGCGACTCCTCATAAGCATCCAAAGTGGGTGCCTGCGCATGCTCAAAATGCATTTCTCGGGGCGCTTGCCTTTGCTGATCAATAGCGTGAACGTCTTCTTCCTGCCTGACCTGGACTTTAAACAGGATACCTATCACTTCATACTTGATATGGTCAAGCAGAGTGGTAAACATTTCAAACGCTTCGCGCTTGTATTCCTGTTTGGGATCTTTTTGCGCATAACCTCTAAAATGTATGCCCTGACGCAAATAATCCATCGCCGCCAAATGTTCTTTCCAGCTGTTATCCAGCACTTGCAGCATCACTGATTTTTCAAAGTGTTGCAGAACTTCCTTGGACATCTGCTGTTCTTTGTCTTTATGGCTTTGTTCCAGAATGTCGATAATGCGCTTGCGCAATGATTCTTCCTGCAACGAGTGATCATCTTCCAGCATCTTACGCACGGGAACTTCGACGTTAAATTCCTGATGCAGATGCTCTTCCAGGCCCTTGGTGTCCCACTGCTCGACCATGGTTTTCGGCGGGATGTACTGGGTAATTACATTGTTGACCACATCTTCGCGTATCGCGGTAATAATCTCGGATATTTCCTCAGCCGCCATCAGCTCATTACGCTGCGCATAAACCACCTTGCGCTGATCATTGGCGACATCGTCATAGGCCAGGATTTCTTTGCGCACATCGAAGTTGCGGCCTTCAACCTTGCGTTGAGCGCTTTCAATCGAGCGGGTTACCCAAGGATGTTCAATAGCTTCACCATTGCCCATGCCTAATTTCTGCATTAAACCGGCCACGCGATCCGAGGCAAAAATACGCATCAAATCATCTTGCAGCGACAGATAGAAACGGGTTGAACCGGGATCGCCCTGACGGCCCGACCGGCCTCTTAACTGGTTGTCGATACGGCGCGATTCATGGCGCTCCGAACCGATAACATGCAAACCGCCGGTGGCGATAACCTGCTCATGCCTGTCCAGCCACGCGCCACGGACTTGATCCTTATCGGCCTCGCCGGCATTTTCGCCCAATGCCGCCAGTTCCGCTTCCAGGTTGCCCCCGAGTACAATATCGGTACCCCGTCCGGCCATATTAGTGGCGATAGTGACCGCACACGGCATACCGGCCTGTTGGATGATATGAGCTTCGCGTTCGTGTTGCTTGGCGTTAAGCACTTCGTGTTTAATGCCAAGCTTGTCCAATAATGCAGACAGACGCTCGGAGTTTTCAATCGATGTGGTTCCGACCAATACCGGCTGCCCACGGCTAACGCACTCTTTAATATCATCGGCAACGGCGACATATTTCTCGTCGGTGGTCAGGAACACCACGTCGCCCAAATCCTTGCGAATCATGTTGCGATGCGTAGGAATGACCACCACTTCAAGGCCATAAATCTTGTTCAACTCGAACGCTTCAGTATCTGCCGTGCCGGTCATGCCGGACAGTTTTTCGTACAAGCGGAAATAGTTCTGGAAAGTAATCGAGGCCAGCGTCTGGTTTTCACTTTTAATTTCAACATGCTCTTTGGCTTCAATCGCCTGATGCAAGCCATCCGACCAGCGCCGTCCCGGCATGATCCGGCCGGTAAACTCATCGACGATAATCACTTCATTATTGGCAACGATATAATCAACATCTTTTTTGAATAGAACATGACCCCGCAATGATGCCGTCAGATAATGCATCAGGCGGATATTGGTCACGTCATACAAACTGCTGCCTTCCGCCATCAAACCATGTTCGACCATCAAGTGTTCAACCCGTTCGTGGCCTGCTTCGGTCAGATACAGTTGGCGTACTTTTTCATCGACTGAATAATCGCCCGGCGCATCTTCTTTTTCCTGCTTGGTCAGGAACGGGACGATCTTGTTGACCTTGATATAAACCTCAGTGCTTTCCTCGGTGGCCCCGGAGATAATCAGCGGCGTTCTTGCCTCATCGATAAGGATCGAATCGACCTCATCGACAATAGCAAAGGTTAAATCCCGCTGAACCTTCTGCTCCAGGCTGAAAGCCATATTATCGCGCAGATAATCGAAACCGAATTCGTTGTTGGTGCCATAGGTGATGTCTGACGCATAAGCCTCGCGCCGTTCGTCGCTTTCCATTTGGCTGATAATCACGCCGGTTGTCAAGCCCAGAAAGCTGTACAGCTTGCCCATCCATTCCGAGTCACGCTTGGCCAGATAGTCATTAACCGTAACAACATGCACGCCGCGCCCTGGCAACGCGTTCAGATAGGCCGACAAAGTTGCCATCAGCGTCTTGCCCTCACCGGTTTTCATTTCGGCAATCTTACCGTCATGAAGGATCATGCCTCCGATCAATTGCACATCGAAATGGCGCATACCAAAGACTCTGGTCGACGCTTCCCTGACTGTCGCAAACGCTTCTGGAAGCAGATCGTCCAGTTTTTCACCCTGCGCCAGACGCTCACGAAACTCCTGTGTTTTTGCTTTTAACGCATCATCAGATAATTTTTCGTACTCAGAAGCCAGAGTATTGATCTTTCTGACCAATGACTTTTTCTTCTTTATCAGCCTGTCGTTACGGCTCCCTATAACAAATCTAACCAACTTACCCAGCATGTTTTTTTCCGGTATGAATTTAGTAAATGATTGAATAAAACCGTGAGATTATATACTGTCTGCCGCTTTAGTTACAGTTAAAAACACTCTTTATCCTACAGGCAAAAGGCTTTGACATTAACAAAGAACATTTAAAAATCAATATCGAAGGGTTCGTTCAGGGGCTAGGATTTCGCCCGTTTGTGGTTCGTCTTGCCCGTCAACACCAACAAAAAGGCGAGATTGCCAACACCCA
>CAZAUB010000095.1:3058-5939 GCA_964488195.1 uncultured Methylobacter sp.
GGAAAAATCGTCGCCATCAAAGGCATAGGCGGCTACCAGCTGCTGGTTGATGCCACCAATCAGCAAGCCATCAAACGTCTCAGACTGCGCAAGCATCGCCCACAAAAACCCTTTGCGCTGATGGTTGCCGATTTGGCGACTGCACAGCAGATGTGCATGATCGACGCACACGAACAACAAGCCTTAACCTCAGCCGCCGCGCCCATTGTATTATTAAAGGCCAGACCGATGAGAACAGCTTGTGGGGGCGACTTCAGTCGCCCATGGGCGACTGAAGTCGCCCCCACATCTGCCGTAGCGCCCGGCAGCAACCTGCTCGGCCTCATGCTGCCTTATTCGCCGTTACACCACCTGTTGCTGAACAAAGATATTGTCCCTCAACCTCTGTACGCGCTGGTCGCAACCAGCGGCAACCGCCAGAATGAGCCCATTTGCATCGATGAGCAACAGGCATTAACCAGACTTACCGGCATTGCCGATTATTTCCTGACCCATGACCGCCCTATCCTGCGTCCGCTTGATGATTCCATCGTCCGGCTAATCAACGGTAAAATCACCGTATTGCGCAGAGCCCGAGGTTATACCCCGCTGCCGATCACCTTAAAAACCGCCATGCCCGACACGCTGGCGGTCGGCGGCCAATTAAAAAACACTATCGCCATCAGCCATGAAAACCATATCATTTTAAGCCAGCACCTAGGCGATCTTGATCTGGAAGCGACCCAACAGCAATTCCAATCCACGCTGACCGACTTGCAGGAATTTTACCAAATCGCCCCGACCCGGATCATGCACGACCTGCACAGCGACTATGCCAGCAGCCGGTTTGCCGCCAATCTGGGCAAGAAAACCCACCCGGTTCAGCATCATTATGCCCACGCCCTATCCTGCATGGCCGAACATGGACTGGAACCGCCCGCATTAGGCATTTGCTGGGATGGCTCAGGGCTCGGTACCGACAACACCCTGTGGGGCGGCGAATTTCTGCTTATTAACCGGCAGAGCTTTGAACGCTACGCCCATTTTGCCTCGTTTTCACTGCCCGGCGGATATAAATCCATACAGGAACCCCGACGCGCCGCATTAGGCCTACTCTATGAAATCTTTGCCGATCGCGTATTCAAGCGCCAAGGCCTGCCCTTTTCCGCATCGGAATTAAACTTATTGCAATCCGCCTTAAGCCGTCAACTCAACTGTCCGCACACCTCCAGCGTCGGACGCATATTTGACGCGGTCGCAAGCCTACTGGAACTATGCCATATCAATCAGTATGAAGGCCATGCCGCCATGACGCTGGAAATGAGCGCAGCATCAGCCCAATCTGACCAACACTATGATTTCCATATCCGACACCAAGCGCCCATTATTATCGACTGGAAAATCACCCTGGAACAGCTCCTAGAAGATATACCGCACAGCCTAGTTGAATTAATCGCCTGCAAATTTCACAACACCTTGGCCGAAATCATATTAACCCTAGCCCAGAAGGCCGAGCAAAAAAACGTTATCCTGAGCGGCGGCTGTTTCCAAAATGCCTGCCTGGCGGCAAAAGCCAGCCAGAGATTAAAGAACGACGGCTTTGAGGTATACTGCCATGAAAAAATACCCCCTAACGACGGCGGACTGGCTCTCGGCCAGCTGTATGCCGCAAAATATATAGGATAACTTATGTGCCTAGCCATTCCCGGACAAATTATCAGTCTGTCTGATCACAGCGATCCCCTGACGCGCACCGGGCGCATTAACTTTTCCGGTATCGGGAAAGACGTCAGTCTGGCCTATGTGCCTGAAGCCAAAATCAACGACTATGTGATCGTTCATGCCGGTTTCGCGCTGTCCGTTCTGGATGAAGATGAGGCTCTGGCCAGCCTGCAAGCGTTCCAGGATTTAGCGGATTTCGAGTCTAAGCTATGAACTATCTGGACGAATTTCGCGACCCGGCAACTGCCAAAAAAATTGCCGCCGTGATAAAAGCCATCACCACGCAGCCGTGGAACATCATGGAAGTGTGCGGAGGCCAGACCCATAGCATCATTAAATACGGCATCGATCAACTGCTGCCTGATCAAATCAACCTGATCCACGGCCCCGGCTGTCCGGTTTGCGTCACGCCGCTGGCTTATATTGACAAGGCTCTGGCGATTGCCGTGCAACCGGGGGTGATTTTCTGTTCTTTCGGCGACATGCTCCGCGTTCCCGGCTCACATCATGATTTACTCAGCCTGAAAGCACAGGGTGCAGATATTCGCATCGTCTATTCGCCCATGGATGCGCTAAATCTCGCTAAGATCAATCCCGACAAACAGGTGGTATTTTTCGGCGTAGGCTTTGAAACCACCGCCCCGACCACTGCTTTGGCCGCCTATCAGGCCAAACAACAACAGCTGAGCAACTTCTCGCTGCTGATTTGCCATGTCCGCGTACCGCCGGTTATGCAGGCGCTGCTCGATTCGCCAAGCAATCAGGTGCAGGGTTTTTTAGGCGCAGGTCATGTCTGCTCGATCATGGGTTACCACGAATATTTGCCGCTATCCGCACAACATAAAATCCCTATCGTGATCACCGGTTTTGAACCGGTTGATATTCTGCACGGGCTGTATCTGTGCATCAAACAACTGGAAGAGCATCGATACCAGGTTGAAAACGAATACCGCCGCGTGGTTAATGAGCAAGGCAATCAGCCCGCACAACAGTTGATGAATCAGGTGTTTGATGTCGTCGACAGAAGCTGGCGCGGCCTCGGTGAAATCGCCGCCAGCGGTCTGGCATTAAATTCCGAATACAACGACTGGAATGCCGAACAGCGTTTTGCGGTCACCGCCATTAACACCCAGGAACCTGCCGCTTGCCGTAGCGGCGAAGTGCTGCAAGGCTTAATCAA
>CAZAUB010000095.1:6039-8190 GCA_964488195.1 uncultured Methylobacter sp.
ACACCCAGGAACCTGCCGCTTGCCGTAGCGGCGAAGTGCTGCAAGGCTTAATCAAGCCTGCGCAATGCGCAGAATTCGGCACGACTTGCACACCCGAACACCCGCTGGGCGCCACCATGGTTTCCTCCGAAGGCGCATGCGCCGCTTATTACCGCTACCGTCGCCATCAACATGTCTGAGTTAAAATTGAACTGCCCCCTACCCCTGCAATACGAACAAATCGTCATGGCGCATGGCGGCGGCGGTCGGCTGATGCAGCAATTGCTGGACAGCGTCATCCAGCCGGTATTCAGCAATCCCCTGCTGAACCAGAAACACGACAGCGCGGTGTTAAACATCAACGGTTCCAAGCTGGCCTTTACCACCGATTCCTATGTCGTGAAGCCGCTGTTTTTTTCCGGCGGCGACATCGGCAAGATGGCGGTGTGCGGAACTTTAAACGACCTAGCCATGAGCGGCGCAAAACCGTTATACCTGAGCTGCGCGCTGATTATTGAAGAAGGTTTCGCGATTAAAGACCTGCAACGCATCGTGGTATCGATGCAGCACACCGCGCAACAGGCCAACGTGTTAATAGTGACCGGCGACACCAAAGTGGTCGATCACGGCAGCGGCGACGGCGTTTATATCAACACCTCCGGCATCGGCATCATAGCCGAAAACGTCAACGTATCGCCCGCCAACATTCACGTCGGCGACATCATCATCATCAACAGCGACATAGCGCGGCACGGCATTGCGATCATGCTGGAGCGCGAAGGCATGAACTTTGACAGCAGCATAACCAGCGACTGCGCCGACCTATCCAATCTGGTTCAGGATTTGCTTCAAGCCGGAATTGAAATCCACTGCATGCGCGATTTAACGCGCGGCGGCCTAGCCAGCGGTTTGATAGAGCTGGCCGCCGCCTCACATCATGCCTTCGAAATTAACGAAATAGCATTGCCGATACATCAAGACGTCAACAGCGCCTGCGAAATTTTAGGCTTTGATCCGCTGTACATCGCCAACGAAGGATGCTTTGCGCTGTTTGTGCCCGAGGCGCAAGCCGCACAAGCCCTGAGCGCGTTACACCGGCATCCGCTGGGCAAACAGGCCTGCCAAATCGGCACGGTTAAAGCGACGCACCCGCAAGGTACGGTTACCCTGCAAACCGCAATGGGCATCAGCCGAGTTCTGGATTTATTGAGCGGGGAGCAGTTGCCGAGGATATGCTGACTCTTACATTTATACCCATTCCAACATTCTGGATGGTACGCGATACGTACTACGAAACGGATACATTTCGACAGGCATAAAAAAACCGTAGCCCCCGAAAGAGCTACGGTTTATTTGCCTGCAATTAGATGAGTGTTACTTCTTCTGCTTGCGGGCCTTTTTGTCCTTGAGTGACAGTAAACTGCACTTTCTGTCCTTCATCAAGAGATTTAAAGCCTGAGCTGTTAATGTTACGAAAGTGAACAAAAACATCGGGGCCGTTTTCTTGCTGAATGAAACCGAAGCCTTTTTCAGCGTTAAACCATTTAACTGTACCTGTAGTCATTTAATGTAATCCTATTTTTAGTAATTAAAGCCTTATAAAGGCTGATGGAGCTGGGAAATTAGAGAATTACTTAATGATAACAGGACGAACACTGCATGATGAACTTCGTAAAGATAAGCATAACGGTAAAACTATTTCAAGCTGAGTGCATTTTATAGCTGCACTCCGGCAATGTCAAGCTGACTGTTCCGTCTACCGATGAACAAACGAGAGAGGTAATCGAACAAGACTCTTCATGCTTTAGCATTAAATGCTTTGTTGATTTTGTTTTTCAGATATACCCCCTGTAATTGGCCGTACGCTGACTTCCAGCCCTATTGGATTGACATCCATTTGTTGCGGAGAACTAATAAAGATAATCGAGCCGGTGATAAAAACCCTTTGCAAAAGAGACAACGTATCAAGCGTCAAGTTGATATTTTTTGATATATTGGATTACTTGAGGCCACCTTGGCTACCGGCGTCAACAGGCAAGAGTAGGGATTTAAAAACCTCAAGAGCTTCTTTTAAAGAATTAGCAGTGCCGACTGCATTACCTTCCTTCATTTGACGGCGAGCGTTTGCGATGGCTCTGGAACCACGTTGTTTTTTTGATTCAATAGAGCCGC
>CAZAUB010000096.1:0-4996 GCA_964488195.1 uncultured Methylobacter sp.
CCTTTGGGTTGAAAGCTGGGGATCAAGTGCTGTTTGCCGTTGCCGATCAAATCGCTACGACCCATATCTTTTAAGGCTTCGCGCAACAACGGCCAGTTTTTGGGGTCGTGATAACGCAGGAAGGCTTTGTGCAGACGACGCTGCTTGACGCTTTTGGGAATCGGGATGTCGGCTACGGTTCGGCTGACTTTATGCAGGGTGTCTTTGCCGGAGTGGTACATGGCAGTGGCGATGGACATCGGCGAGGGCAAGAATGCCTGCACCTGGTCGGCCCTGAAGCCGTTGCGCTTTAGCCATAACGCCAGATTGAGCATGTCGTTGTCGGTAGTGCCGGGATGCGCGGCGATAAAGTACGGGATTAGGTATTGTTCTTTACCGGCTTCCTTGGAAAACTTGTCGAACATGTCCTTGAAGCGGTCGTATGTGCCCATACCCGGCTTCATCATTTTGGATAATACGCTTTGCTCAGTGTGTTCCGGGGCGATTTTAAGGTAGCCGCCGACATGGTGGGTAACCAGTTCCTTGACGTATTCCGGCGATTCCACGGCCAAATCGTAACGCAAGCCGGACGCGATAAAGATTTTCTTGATGCCGGGCAAGGCGCGAGCTCTGCGGTAGAGTTTAATCAGTGGGGTATGATCGGTATTCAGGTTAGGACAAATGCCGGGGTAAACGCAGGACGGTTTGCGGCAGGCGGCCTCGATTTCTGGATCTTTGCAGGCCAGCCGGTACATATTGGCGGTAGGGCCGCCCAAGTCGGAAATATGGCCGGTAAATGCGGGTGAGGTGTCGCGGATGGCTTCGATTTCCTTGATGATGGAATCTTCCGAGCGGCTTTGGATAATGCGCCCTTCATGCTCGGTGATCGAGCAGAAGGTGCAGCCGCCAAAACAGCCGCGCATGATGTTGACCGAATGCTGGATCATTTCAAAGGCGGGCACGTTGGCGTTGCCATATTCTTTGTGTGGCACACGGGAGTAAGGCAGGTCAAACACGCCGTCCATTTCTTTGGTGGACAGCGGAACCGGGGGCGGATTAATCCACACCTGCCGCGTACCGTGCAGCTGAATCAATGCGCGCGCATTGCCGGGATTGGTTTCGCCATGCATGACCCGCGAGGCGTGGGCGTAGAGTATCGGGTCGTCTTTTACCGCTTCGTAAGCGGGCAGGCGGATTACGGTTTTTTTGCGATCTATAACTGGAGGCCGGGCGACTGAAGTCACCCCCACAGCCAGCCCTACAGCGGTTTTGTTGCAGGCGGGCTCTTCCTGGTAGGGATTTTGCGGCGGCGTGATCGCTCCAGGACGATCCACATCGGTGGAGTCTTTAACCGCCCAGCCTTCCGGTATTTGTTTGACGAAATGCACCGTGCCGCGTATGCCTTTCAGGTCTGATATGGCTTCGCCGTTAGCCAGCCTATGGGCGATTTCGACGATCTGGCGCTCGGCATTGCCGTAAACCAGCAAATCGGCTTTTGAATCGAGCAGCACGGATTTTCTAACCGTATCCGACCAGTAATCGTAATGCGCGATGCGCCGCAAGCTGGCTTCGATACCGCCGATGATTATCGGTACATCCTTGTATGCTTCGCGGCAGCGGTGCGAGTAGACGTTGACGGCACGATCAGGGCGCTTGCCCGCCGCGCCGTTCGGTGTGTAGGCATCGTTGGAGCGGATTTTTTTGTCCGAGGTATAACGGTTGACCATGGAGTCCATATTGCCGCCGGTCACGCCGAAAAACAGCTTGGGACGACCCAGCTTGCCGAAATCCTTGGCGCTGGTCCAGTCGGGCTGGGAGATGATGCCGACCCTGAATCCCTGCGCTTCAAGCAACCTTCCAATCAGCGCCATACCAAAGCTGGGGTGATCGATGTAGGCATCGCCGGTCACCAGGATCACATCGCAGGCATCCCAGCCGAGTTCGTCCATTTCAGCCTTGCTCATCGGCAAAACAGGGGCAATGCCAAAGCGTTGCGCCCAGTATTTCCGGTAGCTAAAAAGGTTGGTTTCGGTTGGTAAGGCGGTGGACATTATTTTTGTATCGAGTTGTTGATGACGCTGGAATTGTGTTTGGTAATTTCTTTTAAATAAGAGATAAATTCAATCTGGTACAGTTGTTCGAGAATGATAGCTCGGGTTCGCAAATCTTTCATGGCATGGAGCGGAGCATCTTCATTAAAGGCCAGGCCGATAATATTGCCCCGGTCTTTGACGGGAAGAAACAGGATTCTCCAATCAAACGTCTGCCCCAGCCACAGGGCAACCTGCCGGAATAAGGGCTTGTCGATGCCGCCCCAAAGATTGATGACCAGCATGCCGTCTTTTTTTAGCAAGGCTTTGCTGGCATCAAAAAACGCATGATTGCAGATGGATGGCGCCATGCCTTCGTGGTCGAACGCATCGATAAACATCAGACTGTATTGCTCGGCTTGGCTTTCGGTGCGTTGGCGGATGTACTTCGCGCCGTCGCCGATGATGACTTTCAGGCGCGGATCTAGGGGCAAGCCAAAATGACTGCGCGCGATTTTGACCACGCTTGCCCTGTATTCCACGGCTCTTAAACGGCATTCCGGGAAATGATGCAGTAAATGCTTGGTTAATGAGCCGCCGCCCAAGCCAATGATCAAAGCTTCGTCATCAAGCGTGGGTTTAAATAACATCCAGCTGGTCATAGCCTGCACATAATTAAGGTACAGTTTATCCGGCTCGGCCAGCAGCATACTGCTCTGCCGGGGAAACGAGCCAAAGTGCAACGACCTTACGCCATCACTCTCGACAACTTCTAAAATGCCGTCATCATCGTGACTTTCGTGGATAACGCGGCCTTCATATCTATACATAAACGCGGGAAGATCTTAAAAGATTGGCTAAACATTATACAGGAGAATAAGGTTTAACTGGTGTGTGTTGATGGGGATACTACGGGTGAATCAGCGAACGTAGCGGGATGGAAGAAGAATGTCTTGATTTGTTGGTGCAACATTGGGCCGGTTTCAAGCTGGAGATTGGGAGTCCGCTTTTGGAAGTTCATGCTTCTTGTGTATACGAAGCTGGGGCTTCGTCTGGCATAAAACCACGAAGAGCACGAAGTTCACCAATGACCGAGATAGAGCAACGCATGGAGCAGTTGCCGAGAAAAAACCAAGGTAAAAATTTCGTGTTCTTCGTGACTTCAATCAATCTGCTTACATTTTATTGAATATATGGACTTTCTGATTAAGTTGATACATATGGGGGTTCAAAATCTTGAATCCCTACTTACAGTTAAAATAATCCGGTGATTTTGCCGTTATTATCAATATCAATTCTTTCCGCGGCAGGCACTTTGGGTAAGCCGGGCATGGTCATCATATCACCCGCAATCGCCACAATAAAGCCCGCACCGTTTGCCAGACGAATATTACTGATTTCAACAACATGCCCGGAAGGCGCACCTTTGGAATTCGGGTTGGTTGAAAATGACATTTGGGTTTTTGCCATGCAAATCGGGAACTTGCCGTAATCCGCATCCCATGCGGCCAGTTGCGCTTTGACCTTGGGTTTTGCGGTGACGCTTGAAGCCCCGTAAAGCTTGGTGGCGATGGCTTCAATTTTTTCCCAGAGGCTCAGGCCTTCATCGTAGACGTAATTAAATCCCGGCTCGCGGTGATCAACGATGTCGCTGACTACTTCAGCCAGTTCTTCTGCACCAGCGCCGCCTTCCGCCCAATGTTTGGAAACCACGCATTTTGCGCCCAAGGCTTCACACTTTTTCTTCAGCAAGGCGATTTCCGCATCGGTGTCGAACGTGAAGTGATTGATACACACTACACAAGGCAGGCCGTAATGGTGGGTGATGTTGTGGTAATGACGCTCAAGATTTGCAAACCCTTGTTCCAATGCGGCCAGATTTTCCTGGTTTAATTCCTCTTTAACCACGCCGCCGTGGAATTTTAGCGCTCTTACCGTAGCAACCAACACCACGGCGGAGGGTTTGAGTCCGGCAATGCGGCATTTAATGTCGAGGAATTTCTCAGCGCCCAAATCGGCCCCGAAACCCGCTTCGGTCACCACATAATCGGCCAGTTTCAACGCGGTTTTAGTGGCGGTCACGGTGTTGCAGCCATGGGCGATATTGGCAAACGGCCCGCCATGAATAATCGCGATATTGTTTTCCAGCGTTTGCACCAGATTGGGCTTTATCGCATCTTTTAACAAAGCCGCCATCGAGCCCTGTGCATTCAGGTCGCGGGCATAAACCGGCGTTACCTTGTCGGATTTATAGCCGATCACGATGCGGCCAAGACGTTCCTTAAGGTCTGCCCGGCTGGTTGCCAGACATAAAATCGCCATGACCTCGGAAGCCACCACGATGTCGTAACCGTCTTCTCGCATATAGCCGTTGGCCGCACCGCCCATACCGACTACGATATGGCGGAGAGCCCGGTCGTTCATATCGACAACGCGTTTCCACTGGATGCGCCGTGGATCTATGTCCAGCTCGTTGCCGTGATTGATGTGGTTGTCGATCAACGCTGACAGCAGATTATGCGCCACGCCGATAGCGTGAAAATCGCCGGTAAAATGCAGATTGATGTCTTCCATCGGCACCACTTGCGAGTAACCGCCACCCGCCGCGCCGCCTTTTACGCCAAAACAGGGGCCTAACGAGGGTTCGCGCAGGCAGATCATGGTTTTTTTGCCGATGCGGTTCATCGCATCGCCCAAGCCCACGGTGGTCGTAGTTTTGCCTTCCCCAGCCGGAGTAGGACTGATTGCGGTAACCAGTATCAGTTTACCGTCTTCTTTATCGGACAGGCTGTTGACGTATTCCAGCGACATCTTGGCTTTGTAATGACCATAAGGATCAAGATGTTCGGCGTCAATGCCGTATTGTTCTTTAACCAAGCCGATGATCGGTTTCATGTTGGCTTGTTGGGCGATTTCTATGTCTGACATTGTTTATTTTTCAAAAAAGTTGGTTGATTTTGGTTTTTAGTATTTGTAAGATGATTCTA
>CAZAUB010000096.1:5096-8167 GCA_964488195.1 uncultured Methylobacter sp.
TACAAAATCTCAGTAGCCACGCTAAACGCCGCATCGAATTCATCCGAGACTGCATCAAGCAGATTTGCGCCAATCAGGCGATTTTCCATATCAATGATGGATTCCAGCTTGCCCTTATTTAATGTATAAGCGGACACGTCTTCCAAACGAATCAGCTCGTCAGCAGGCAGGACTTTTTCGAGTTTCTTTAGCTTGTTTTTATCGCCATTGGCTTTGACGTAGGCATCTTGACCGACCACTAAATTATTTATCGCCGTTAATAGATAAGGGCTATGAGTGGTTATGAAAAAAGAATGACCGAAGGCGTTGTATATCGTGGCAATCAGACTGATAATTTGCTTTTGCGATACAGGAAACAAATGAGCTTCTGGCTCTTCTATGAAAAAAGTTATAGGAGAGCCTTGACCATACATAAAAGGCCAAGTTTTCAGCATTAAAAGCATGGGTAGCGACTCTTGTTGGCCTGACGAAGCATTAGACAAATTAGTCCTTTTGCCTTTGTTTAAAATCCAATCCTGCTCTTCTGCATAAACGTATTCACCAACAACTATATTGGTAACAAGTTTATCTACTTTTTTTCTAGTAGCCTCACTAAACTCATCATCGCGAAAAAAATCACCTTGATGAAGCCTCTTCGAGTTTTCGTAGCGTGAACCAAATTCCTTGATGAAAGGATCTATATCGATGTTGCTTGCCAAAAATGAAAAAATATTTTTTTGTAGATTAGCAAAAAAAGATCGGCTGGCAGGAATAAAGGTAGGCCTTTTATATACACTACTAAATGTAGAGTCTTTTATTTTTTCAGAAATGGTTTCATGGAAAACCCATTCTCTCCTCTGCGTTTTTTTTCCGTTTTCTTGGTCTATCCGCGTATCAAATTCATCCAAGGCCAATTTGTAACAATTTTTTAATTTTTTATGGAAATCAGCCAATTCCTTACAATAATTAAATTTCAATGTGTATTTATTGCCTACTTTGGTTCTTATGATCGATACCTCATAATCGCCATTTTTATAAACAATAGAAAACTCTTGGCTCGCCCATGAATAGCGAGGGAAAATCTGCTCAAACTGAGTTAAACATTGTTTGTCAATGTCTCGTTTTGTTTCAAACTTTTGGATTGATGGAATAAAAATATCTGGAAAAAAGTTTTTAAAAAAGTAGGCAAGCTTAGCAATAACACTTTTGCCCTGAGCTTGCCCACCGATTAAGATATTTATTTTTCTTATCTCAAAATCTGCATGGTCTATGGTTAAAAAGCCATTAATTTCGATGCGTTCCATTAATCTTTCCTAAAAACGATAAGCCAAAATGTCGGGCAACAAAAAGCGGTTGCCCGACCTACCCATTAACTATAAACCGGAAATCGCGCACAAAGATTACTGACCTTGTCGCGTACTGCGGCAAGCACGCTTTCATCTTCCATGTTTTCCATCACATCGCACATCATATGCGCGATTTCAATCATTTCCGCTTCCTTAAAGCCGCGTGTGGTCGGCGCAGGTGTGCCGACACGAATGCCGCTGGTCACAAATGGCGATTGCGGGTCGTTAGGCACAGCGTTTTTGTTAACGGTAATATGCGCTTTGCTTAATGCCGCATCTGCCGCCTTGCCGGTGATGCCTTTGGCAATCAGAGAAACCAGCATCAAATGGTCGTCTGTGCCGCCGGAAACCACGTCGAAGCCGCGTTTCATAAACACTGCCGCCATGGCCTGGGCGTTTTTAATAACCTGTTGCTGATAAATGCGAAACTCAGGTTGCATGGCTTCTTTAAAGGCAACAGCTTTTGCAGCAATCACATGCATTAACGGGCCGCCCTGAATGCCTGGGAAGATGTTGGAGTCGAATTTTTTCTCCAGTTCCGGGTTGCTTTTGCACAAGATGAGGCCGCCGCGCGGGCCGCGCAGGGATTTGTGCGTGGTGCTGGTGACTACGTCCGCAATCGGCACGGGGTTGGGGTATAAACCTGCGGCAACCAAACCGGCGACATGCGCCATATCGACAAAAAGGTAAGCGCCCACTTTATCGGCGATGTCGCGGAACCGTTGCCAATCCCAAATGCGTGAGTAAGCGGAAAAACCGGCAACTAGTACTTTAGGTTTGTGCTCCAGCGCCAAAGCTTCAACTTGTTCATAGTTGATTTCACCGGTTTCAGGGTGCAAACCGTATTGCACCGCATTGTAGATTTTGCCGGAGAAGTTAGGTTTTGCGCCGTGGGTTAAATGGCCGCCATCGGCAAGGCTCAGGCCCAGGATTGTGTCGCCCGGTTGTATCAAAGCCATGAACACGGCCATGTTGGCTTGTGAGCCTGAATGCGGTTGTACGTTGGCGTAATCTGCGCCGAACAAGGCTTTGGCGCGGTCGATGGCTAATTGCTCGGCTTTATCGACAAATTCACAGCCGCCGTAGTAACGTTTGCCGGGGTAGCCTTCGGCATATTTATTGGTTAACTGCGAGCCTTGTGCTTCCATGACCCGTGGGCTGCAATAGTTTTCAGAGGCGATCAGTTCGATGTGATCTTCCTGCCGTTGGCGTTCTTCTTCCATTGCCTGGAATAATTCGTCATCGAAGCCTTTGATGGTCATTGATTTTTTAAACATGGTGTTCTCCTGGATTAATATTTAGTTAAGGTGCAGGCTGGATCAGCACTATTTGCAGATCGGCGACATTGGTGCCTGTCGCGCCGGTATTCACTAAGTCGTCAGACGTTTTTAAAGCGGTGTAGGAATCGTTATTCTCAAGTAGCTCGATCGGATTTACGCCTGCTTGAGTCATCCGTTTTATGGTATTGGGATCAACGATACCACCGGCTGCATCGGTGGGGCCGTCGCGGCCGTCGGTGCCGCCGCTAAGGAAAACCCAGTCGCCGGTTAAGCCTTGTTGTTCTGCGGCAATCGCAAAAGCCAGCGCCATTTCCTGATTGCGGCCGCCGCGTCCATTGCCTTTTAGGGTGACCGTGGTTTCGCCGCCTGCCAACAGGGCTATCGGCTTATTTTGTTGCCTTTTGACGCACTGGGCGACTAAAGTCGCCCCCACAGTCCTGGCCTCGCCGCATAAATGATCGCTGTA
>CAZAUB010000097.1:0-2488 GCA_964488195.1 uncultured Methylobacter sp.
TGGTAAAAAACTACATCTCTACGCGCAAAACTTCTCAACCTGAGCAACAATTCCCTGTATATCCAGGCCGCACAGCGACAGCAATTCCTCTCTTGTACCTTGCTCGACAAAACTGTCCGGCAGGCCGATATTCAGCACCGGCATCAGGATTTGTTGTGCTTGCAGGAAGTCGTTGACGGCACTGCCTGCACCACCGGCGAGTACGTTTTCTTCGACGGTGATCAGTACATCGTGGCTCTTGGCTAATTCAAGTACCAGTTCGGTATCGATAGGTTTGACAAAACGCATGTTGACTACGGTTGCGTCCAGTTGTTTGCCCGCTTCCAGAGCCGGAGTTACCATGCTGCCCCAGGCCAGAATGGCGATGCGGCTGCCATGATGGCGAACTTCGGCCTTGCCCAGCGGCAATGCGGTCATGGCTTTGTTGACTGCAACGCCGGGACCTTTGCCGCGCGGATAGCGCACGGACGCCGGGCCTTCGTGCATAAAGCCGGTATAAAGCATTTGCCGACATTCGTTTTCATCGGCAGGGGCCATCACCAGCATATTGGGGATGCAGCGCATATAGCTGTAATCAAAACTACCGGCATGGGTCGGGCCGTCGGGGCCTACTAAACCGGCGCGATCCAGCGCAAACAACACATCCAGGTTTTGGATGGCGACATCATGAATCATCTGGTCGTAAGCCCGTTGCAAGAACGTGGAATAAATCGCCACCACGGGTTTGGCACCCTGGCAAGCTTGTCCTGCGGCCAGCGTTACTGCGTGTTGCTCGGCAATGGCGACATCAAAATAACGTTTTGGGTAGCATTCCGAAAATTTGACCAGTCCCGAACCTTCGCGCATAGCGGGAGTAATGCCCAATAAACGCTCGTCTTTTGCTGCCATATCGCAGAGCCAGTCGCCAAACACTTCGGTGTAAGTCGGATGCGGGGAAGGCGCGGATTTTGGCAGACAATCTTTACTGGGATCAAAAGCCGGTACGCCGTGGTAGGCCAACGGATCTTTCTCGGCAGGCGCGTAACCCTTGCCTTTTTGGGTGACGATATGCAAAAAGCGCGGCCCGGAAATATGTTTCAGGTTTTCCAGCGTGGACACCAGCATGTCCATGTCATGCCCGTCTATCGGGCCGATATAGTTAAAGCCCAGCTCTTCAAACAAGGTGCCAGGCACTATCATGCCTTTCATGTGTTCTTCGGTGCGTCGCGCCAGCTCCCAGACGCTGGGCATGCTGCTTAAGGCCTTTTTGCTGCCTTCGCGCATTGAAGAATAAAATTTGCTGGACAAAATCTTGGTCAGGTAATTATTCATCGCGCCGACCGGTGGTGAGATCGACATATCATTATCGTTCAGGATCACCAGCAGATTGGCATCCAGAGCGCCCGCATGATTCATCGCCTCAAACGCCATGCCGCCGGTGATGCTGCCGTCGCCGATAATTGCAACCATTTTCTTGTCTTCGCCTTTTAATTCCGAAGCAATCGCCATGCCTAATGCCGCGCTAATCGAGGTGCTGGAATGCCCGACGCCGAAAGCGTCGTATTCGCTTTCTGCCCGGCTTGGAAACGCTGAAACGCCGTCACGGGTGCGGATGGTGGTCATCCGTTCTTTGCGTCCGGTCAGTATCTTGTGCGGATAAGCCTGATGGCCGACATCCCAAACCAGCTGGTCGGATGGCGTGTCGAACACGTAATGCAAGGCTATCGTTAACTCAACCGTACCCAGACCGGCGGAAAAGTGACCGCCGGAAATGCTCACGGTATGGGTTAAAAATTCGCGCAGTTCCTTTGCCAACGGCTTAAGCTGGTTTTTCGACAGCTTGCGCACATCGGCAGGGGTATTGATGTTTTTGAGCAGTGGGTAGTTATCTATTGTATTCATATTAATAAAGAGGTTCGCGATAGAACATCAGGATGATGCCAATCTGAAACAGGGCGGCAACAGAAATAAAACCGGCAATCTCCTTGCCGGGCCTGTCCAGTTTTAATTCCAGCCAACGACCGCTGGCCAGAATCAGAGAAAAAATACCCATGGTGGTGTGGCCGACCTGGATAAGAAAAGCACTTTTGGGTTGAAAGCCGACATGGGAATGTGTAAGCAGCATTAAGCCGCCAAAAGCCGCCAGCAATGGAAATACGAAAGGCAGTTTGCTGTTCGGATTTTTGGTTATCCGGGCGCTGAGTTCGATAATGCCGAGTACAAACACCAGTAAAGTTGCAATCCGGTGCTGCAATACTTCACCGTTATTAAAGGTGCTGTCCCAGAAGCCTATCGGCCCCAAGGGCCAGGTTTCTGCGTCGCTGCGAAAAAACAAAAAGATACCCAGTCCGACAAAGCCCAGCGGCCAGTATTTGAATTGTTCAAATCTCGGTTTCTTAACATAAGACAACATCGCAAAGAAGCTCATCACGGTCAGGAAAATGCCGGATATGTTGTGGTTATAGTTCGACCATTCGGTTGCCGCCAGGGATGGGACTTGGCCGACAAT
>CAZAUB010000097.1:2588-8141 GCA_964488195.1 uncultured Methylobacter sp.
GCGATGGTCATTAAGGTTATTTTCACCAGCAATAAATTGCCGTAGCCGGTACCGATCAGGCCATTCCAGGTGTCGATGTATTGCCATGCCATAGGTAAGCCCGAGATCAGAATCATCGCAACAGAGGCTATGCCGAATACCGTGAAGCGCTTGAGCAATAAAGGCCATAACTCGGCAGCAACCTGTTTGCCATTACGTAACAGCCAAAGGTTGACCAGCTGGAAAATGCCGCCGATCCAGGCCGCTGCGGCCAGCTGATGGGCGACCGTCAGCGACATCAGGGTAATTTGGTTTTCAAAACGTCCTGCTCCATGAACCAGCCATGCACCTGAAATAATCATCGGCAAAGCTACGATGCCGGCAGCTATCCAGTGCTGCTTGGAAAAAGGGTTTTTGCTGAGGTATTGATAACAGTAACCTGCTAGAAACACGGTCAGTATTGTGCGTACTATTCCGCCTATGAATTGCGTCGTACCGGCGAATTCGGGAAACGGCCAGCGCTCAAGCACGGCGGTCATTAACCATACCTTAAGGATTATTTTGAAAAGTTGAGCCGCAGCCAGCCAAAAACCGCCCTTATAAATAAGGGTGATGGTTCTTTGCAGCAATACCGCCGAATATCCGTCTTGGTAATGCCACGGACGTAAAACAAAAAGCCCCCAGAACAGGCTGCCGATTGCAAACGAATAACAAATCAGGTCAAATCCGCCAATCAGGGAATCAAGAAAATCAGCTATGCCGGCCATTGCTAACTCCTATTTGGAAACGGAAAAATGAATAAGGTCTTCGGTTAAATGACCGTCAGCAGCGAAGACCTTAAATCTGAGGGCATAGTCACCGGCTTCCAATGGCGGAATCTGGACAATAACCTGACCTTGTTTGCCGCCATTGACGGCGGACAATAATTGGTGTTTATCGCCCTTACTGACCAGGAAAATTTGCGACAAGCCCAGTTCTATCTGGGAATTAAACGATAGTTCGATTTTTGCCGGACTGTTGACATGAACAGGCGTTATTTTTAGCGAATAATCGGTTATCACCGCATGAGCGGCGGCCCACTGTGTTTGGCACAACGTTAAAAATAATAAAATGAATTGAAATGACTTTTTCATTACTTTTCCAGTTTGTAACTATTTGCAGATGTAGACTATTAATAGAACGCGGATGACGCAGATGAATATGATGAACGCAGATAATTCAAAAAATCTTATTCAATCATAATTATCAGCGTCATCTGCGTTCTATCTCTTACTTTTTGCCTTTCAAGGCATGTCCCGCCAGATTCTTGCCTAATTCCCAGATGGATCCGGGAATTTGATGGGTATCGGCTATGGCTTTATCGAATGAGTTGACTATCGTGTCGCGGTCTTTTTGCGTTAAGTTTAACGGTGGTAACAGTTTGACCACGTTCATGCCGTGCCCTGCAACCTGCGTTAATATGTGGTGTTCTTTAAATAAAGGGATAGTGATCATTTGACAGAATAAACCTTTATTGGCCGCTTCCAGCATCGCCCAGGCCGCTTTGAGTTTCAGGCTCCTAGGCGATTGGAATTCGATCGCAATCATCATGCCTTTGCCGCGTGCTTCTTTGAGGAATTCAAATTTCCCGGCCATCGCATTCAGGCTGTCGATAATATCGGTGCCGACTTTCATGCTGTTTTCGACCAGTTTTTCGTCTTCCATAACATATAGCGTGGCAAGGCCGGCAGCCATCGCCATATTGTTTTTAGAAAAGGTAGAACCATGCACGACAGCCCGATCCATACGGTTATAAACGGTATCCATGATTCTCTGGGTCATCGCGACACCACCGACCGGGACGAAACCACCTGACAGGGCTTTAGCCATGCAAATCATATCCGGCTTGACATTCCAGTGATCGATAGCCCAGAATTTTCCGGTACGACCTAAGCCGGTTTGGACTTCGTCGGCGACAAACAAGGTGCCGTATTTTTTGCATAAGCGTTCGACTTCCGGCAAATAATTATCATCCGGTACATTAACGCCTTTACCTTGGATAGGTTCGACGACGAAAGCGGCTACATCTTTGTTGCTTAAAGCTCGTTCCAGTGCGGCAAGATCGTTGAAAGGAACGGAAAAGCAACCTGGCAGCAGCGGGCCGAAACCCTCGCGGAAAATGTCTTCGCCGTTTAATGACAGCGAACCCAGGGTCAACCCATGATAGCCGTGTTCGCAAAAGACGATTTTTTCACGCTTGGTGGTATAGCGGGCAAATTTGATTGCCGCTTCCACGGATTCGGTTCCGGAGTTGCAAAAGAACATTTTGTTCAGGTTGTCCGGCGTGGTTTTCAGGATTTCCTGTGCCAGCAACCCGCTGAGTACGGATACATCCATTTGCACCAGGTTGGGTAGTTCCAGAGTTAAGGTTTCGGTTAACGCGCTGATTACGGTCGGGTGATTGCGACCGATTGCAAATACGCCGAAACCGCTCAGCAAGTCCAGGTATTCCGTACCCTCCTGGTCATAAAGATATTGTCCGATAGCCTTTTTGTAGTGACGGTCATAGCCTATGGTCTTTAACACCCTGACCATTTGATTGTTTAAATGTTGTTCGTGCAGATCAAATTTATCAGTGCTGTGTTGAGAAAAAAGTTCGGCGATGCTGAAAGACATTAGATACCTCAAAAAATTAAATTCTTTTGCCGCTGAAAGCAGGCAGGACTATTAAAGAACACATCACTGTGAAAGTAAGGCCTATGGCCAAAACTAAACCCATGCTTGCCATACCCTGATGGGCGGTGAAGGCAAGGCTTGAAAAACTGCACAAGGTCGTTATGGAGCTGAAAATAATGCCTCGGGTGGTGCTGCTTTGCAGTAAGTTTTCATCCTCACATGAATTGGAATGGTGTCTGTGCATGATCAGGATGCTGCTGTCGATACCCATGCCCAGCAATAAGGGCAGGGCGATGATATTAGCGAAATTGAATGGATTATCCAGTAACACGTTGGTTGCACCGGTTAGCAAGGCGGCAAGCAATAATGGCATGATGATCAGTAAAGTCTTTCTAACGCTTCTGTACATCAGTAATAATAACATCACAATGGCAATAAAAGCACTGCTAAAGGCTTTAATAAATGCCTTGACTATCGCATCGCCCCCGGCCTGATTGATAATCGGCAGGCCGGAAACCGTGTTGTCAATGGCTTGCACCTGACTTACAAACTCTTTCAAATTCTCTGGACTATTTTGGTCTTTTTCTGGCGTGATCAGGACTCTATAGAGACCGGTAGCGCTGATCCAGTGCGATCTTATCTCCGACGGCAAATCATCCAGCCCAAAGGGTATTGCTGTCAGACTGGTTCGCATTCGCTCTATGGTAAACGGCAACAGGCCTAAAATATTTTTTTCCAGCTGTATGTAACCGGCTGTCGGAGTCGGGGTAGCGTCCGCCTGCTTCATGAACGCTTCGATGCGCTGTTGTAACTGCTGCAAGGTTTGTTGCGGCACATTAGGAGATTTTTCAACAATGGCTTTTTTCAGCGCGTCGTTGAATTTAATCAATGCGGCCTGCTGATTGGCGGTATCGAGGGTGTTGTCAAAGTTTTTAAGTTGCCCGCCCAGCATCAGATTTAAATCTTCGATAGTCGCGAGTTTTTCGTCCTGATCTTTAGCGACAAAACTCGCCAAGGTGATGGTTTCATGCACAGACGGCTGCTGTTCAAGTTGGGCGGTGATTTTGCCTGCGGCTTCAAGATTGTTTGCCAACGCGGTCAGCGCAAACGGGGATTCGGTTTTTGACTTTAGCAGTTCTTTAATGGTTAAGACCGATTCGCTGTTTGGATCCCTGAGGTTGATTGGGTTGTAATCAAAGGTAAGATCGGTCAATACAAAGCAGGCGCCGATGCCCAGCAATATGGAGACGACTTTGATGCCGGTTGAATAGCGAAACGGGAAGGTAATTATAAATTTTGGGGTTAACGGAGAGCGTATCGGCTTTACATTGTTGACCGGAAAAATGCAAAACAAGGCCGGTAACACGGTCAGCGAAATAATCAGGCCGATAAAGATACCGCCGCCGGAAATAATGCCCAATTCGGATACGCCGGCATAATCCGTGGGTATAAAGGCAAAAAAGCCTATCGCTGTGGCTAGTGCGCATAAAAACAATGAAGAGCCGACATCACGGATACTGATCAGGATGGCTTCGCTATTGGAAAGGCCGTCTGCCTTGCCTTCGCGATAATGCAGGCAGATATGAATGGCGTAATCGACCCCCAGTCCGATATATAAACTGGCAAAGGCAATAGAAATAACATTCAAATGGCCCACAGTGATAGCGGCAAATCCGGCGGTTAATATCAAGCCCATAACCAGCACGATATAGGTGGTAATCAGCAATCTTATGGAACGCAGACCTATCCATTGGACTACGAACACTAAAACCAGCGACAACAAACCGGAGAAAGTGGCGCCTTTGGTGACGCTCTCAAGCTCCTCATGTTCCAGGGCGGTTTCGCCGGTCATGCGTATGTTCAGTGACGGATTTTCCGCCATGATGGCGTGACTGATTTCGCGCGCGGCCGACAGTGCAACATCAGCGGGCAGCATTTCATTAAAATGCAGTTTCGGTTTGGCGATGACGATAGTCCGGTTTTGTGCGGCTGTATCCTGATAGTTATTGGTATCCGGTTTATTTTCGGACAGTATGTTCTGCCAGGACAAGTAGTGAGATTGACCGGTTAACTGATTTTTCAGGACATCATCAATGGCAATGAGTATTGGATTCAAGTCCATAGGTAAGGCATTGTCATGCCGGTTAAGTGCCTGACCGATAATGCCAAACAGGCCTTCAAGATGATAATTTTGCGCCAGGTGGCCTATAAAGGGCTGGGCATCGGTGAGTTTTTTGGCAAAAATATCCAGGTCATCTTGATCGAGATAGAGTAAGGCCTGCTGCCTGAAAAAAGCATTGTCTGTGGGTATATAGGCCGAATCAAAGCGATCATTTGCTTTGCTTAACTGTTCGGTAAGCTTGAGGGCAGCCTGAGAGGATTCTTCCGGCGTTTCGGCGCCAACCACAAAAATAATGGTGGTGGCATCCTCGGGAAATGCCTGATTGAAATGTGTCTGGTTTTGCTGGAAAGGCAAGTCAGGCGACAGCATTTCAAGGGTGTTGGTGTTAATCTCCAGATTTTTAATGGTGTAGTGCAAAGTAGCGGCGCTGAGCAGCAGCGATAGCAACAACAGCGTCCACGGGCAGCGCATGATTTGTCGCTCGCACCAGCCGATAAGGGTGTTGAAAAAAGATGACATGCTGCTTATTAGCCTTGGCTGGGTAGTGCGGTCAGATGATCGAGCTGTTTGGCGACCGATTTTAACGTGTTCTTTGCGGCATTGAAATGCAGGCCCAGTTTTATGAGCCCCGGTAATTCAGCAGGGTGTAGGGCGACAAATAATAATAATTTCCCTAAAACGATGTCACCGTCATTATTAAGAGAGTGGTTGATGGCTTTGGGCAAATTCATGTTAACCGGATCGGCAATAGCCCGGATAGCTAAAAAAGGCAGCTTGTTTTGCCGGGCAACTTTGGC
>CAZAUB010000098.1:0-6785 GCA_964488195.1 uncultured Methylobacter sp.
TTTATAGGAGGCGGGCGCTACATCAGTGTTGATTACTGGATTAGCCAGCTTGTCATGAGTCAATAGGTTTAAATCGTTTAGAAGGAAGTCATTATCCGGTATTGCGCATCCCGGCCGCTATTCCTGCAATAGTGACTTGCAAAGCTTGCTGTACCGTATCCTGATGTTCTTCATGGGCGCGTAAGCGTCTGAGCATTTCCGCCTGCAGATAATGTAAGGGATCAAGGTAGGGATTTCTTAAATTGATTGCGCCCATAATCAATGGTTCATTGTCCAGTAGATGCGTTTGCCTTTTAATCAGATTGATATTGTCTTTTATGCTGGCCAACCGTTGTCTTAATTGCTTCCCTAAAGGTTGAAGCCTGCTATCGACCAGCAGCTTTTCATAATACTCAACCATTTCACTATCAGTTTTGGCTAAGACCATTTCCACCAGATCAATATGGGTGCGGAAAAAAGGCCAGTGGCGATGCATATCCTGCAAATTTTTCAACATTTGGCCGTCTGCACCTTGCAGTGCTTGTTCGGTGCCTAACCAGGCGGGCACCATTAATCGAATTTGCATCCAGGCAAAAATCCATGGGATGGCTCGCAGAGATTGTATACCGTTATCAGCACTCCGATTGTTCGGCCGGCTTCCTAACGCTAGTTGGCCGAGTTCATTGATAGGCGACACTTGCCGAAAATAAGCCTCAAAATCATCGTTGTCTTGGGTGAAGTGCCGATAACTTGTTATGGCTTGACCGGCAATGGCTGTTATTTGCTTGCGCCAAAGCGGTTTGACTTCCGGGGGCGGTAACAGTGTTGCCTGTACGACTGCCGATACATAAATACCCAGGGTTTGAACGGCAAGTTCCGGAGTAGCGAATTTAAAACGAATCATTTCACCCTGTTCAGTAACGCGCAAGCGTCCGTTAACAGAGCCCGGCGCTTGCGCAAGAATCGCTAAATGAGCCGGTCCCCCACCGCGTCCGACTGATCCGCCTCGACCGTGAAACAAGGTAAATGGCGTGGCATGCTGACGAAATATTTTCACCAGTTGTTCTTGGGCTTGATACTGCGCCCAGGCTGCGGCCGCTTGGCCGGCATCTTTAGCTGAATCCGAGTAACCGATCATGACTTGCTGATGATCGCCCATAATGGTCTTGTAGCCGGACAACGACAACAACGAATCGATGCATTGCGGGGCGCCGGCAAGATCGTCCAAGGTTTCAAAAAGCGGCACGACGCAAAGATTAAGGGGCGCGCCAAATTCCTTGAGCAACAGCTTGACCGCTAACACATCGGAAGGATTTGCCGCCATCGAAATCACATAGGCGCCCAGGTATTCGGTTTGTTGTCCGGCAATCACTCGAAAAGTATCGATAACCTCATTGACGTCGGCCGAGCCTTTCCAGCCGACGGGTAATAGCGGCCGTTTATTCTGCAGTTCCTGAAGTAAAAAAGTCTGCCGCTGTTGTTCATTCCAGCTTTTGTAATCGCCCAGTTCAAGATAGTGGAGAATTTCCGCCAGAACATCCGTATGCCGTGAGGCTTCTTGTCTGATATCCAGCTTGGCCAGGGTTAAGCCAAAACATTGCAGCCGGCGAATCGTATCGAGCAATTCACCGTTGGCAATAACACTCAGTCCCTGTTGTTCCAGCGATCGGTAACATAATTGCAACGGGGCTAACAGTTCGTCGGTGCGGTGATAAATATCGAGGTCAAGCGCTTTGTCGTGGTCTAGCTTATATCGGCACCAATCCCGTGTCGCGCAAAGTTTATTCATCACCTGTTCCAGTAAGGTTCGATAGGGTTCTGCCGAATCGCCAACCATTGATCTGAGTTCCTCCGAACAAAATTGCATCGATAATTGGGCAATCAAGACATTAATATCTTTAGCATACAACTTTGCGGCACTCCAGCGACCATGAAGAATAACGCGTTCCGTCACCGTAGCAGTCACGTTCGGATTGCCATCCCTGTCCCCGCCCATCCATGAGGAAAGCTGAACCGGAAAGCGGTCGATGGGCAAATGAGCTCCCGTTAACCGGTATAAAGCCTGATCAAGGGAACGGGAAAATCGTGGAATAGCTCGCCAAAAGGAATTTTCAATAACAGCAAATCCCCACTGCGCTTCTTCCAGCGGCGTGGGTTTTAGCTCCCTAATCTCATTGGTATGCCAGACTTCCGTGATCACCTGGCTTAGTTTTCGGTTTATCTCCGCTATTTCCTGAATCGATAAATCATTATGATCCAACGCTCCAAGCAACTCGGCAACGACCTCATATTTCCGAATTAAGGTTCTGCGTACCACTTCCGTAGGATGAGCCGTTAACACCAGATCAATCGATAACGCATCAATTGCCGCACCAAGCTCTTGCCCCGTAATGCCCCGGCTTAACGCTTCTTCCAGACGAGCATCGATTGTGACCGTAACGGTTGAGTTAGAACGTTGCCGCTTAACCGAGTCATACTGTTCGGCAATGTTGGCCAGATTTAAAAATTGGTTGAATGCCTTGACGACCGGCAATAATTCATCATCCGGCAACTGGCGAAGGATTTCGATGAGGGTTTGTTTACTTTGCAATTGACCATTTCTGGCTTGCATAGCAAGCGTACGAATGGCCTCAATTTTATTGAAAAACGTCTCTCCCAGATGCCGTTGAATGGTTTCTCCCAGCAGTTGACCCAACAGCCG
This sequence comes from uncultured Methylobacter sp., assembly GCA_964488195.1. GTDB lineage: Bacteria > Pseudomonadota > Gammaproteobacteria > Methylococcales > Methylomonadaceae > Methylobacter_A. Next base: position 2,681 of record CAZAUB010000098.1, read on the forward strand.
AATATTATTTCTTAAGGGTGTTTGAATATCATTCATAAGCCTTGTTTTCTGAATGGGTGGACTTTTTAAGCTTGGTATCAAAATGAAGCAGCCTGCGCTAAATCCCATTGGTCAATAGCATATCTCTTTATTCAATCATTTCCAGTCGCTACATTTTTGCAGCAGCGACTGGAATGGCGCCTGATTCATTTAGCCCGGCCAAATTATCGCAGAATCAGGCGCTGTCACAAGGTTCAAGGCGTCGAATGATCCAGAAGCAGGCCGCCGTTTTGCTGAGCGGTTTTACTGTTCCGTAGTAAGTCCATCAAAGCCGCCAGAAATCGGTCTTCGAGTACGCCGTTTGAAGAAAGTGTCTCCCAAACGCCGATAGCCTGGTTTTCGTTATCGGAATCGGAAACTTCTTCGGTTGCAGGTTTAAATGGGGCGTATTTGATGTCGCCGCGTTTCTCGACTTTGCCTTTAAGCTCTGGGGCAATTCGAATCTCGGTTTGTCCAGACTCCTCCAAGGCAAGCAGAGTGATATGCAGTCGGCTTTGGCCTTCGGAATAGATATCCCGCTCTACCGCAAAACGTGCTATGCCGGAATTTCGGTTATGCGCCGTGTTACCTGCAAGAGGCTTTACTTCCGTCACGAGGACGCCCTGGTGTTCATCGGCGGCAACATTTTGAAATCCCATCCCCTGCAAAGCGCCGATGCTTGCTGACCAAACCGTTGGCAGCGGCGCGGCTACCGTGCGCCCGGTCAGGGGCGGCGGCACTGGATTGGGTATATGAACCTGCGATGTACAACCGAGTACGCCTGAACACAAACCCAGAATGATGGTCATCCGACCTAGGAACCGTGGTTTCATTGCGTTACCCCTGGTTGCATATTTTTATTATCGGCATCGTTCTTAAGCCATTCAGTATCGAGATGCTCCTTGCGCACGATGTCGGACATCGTTTCCCCCTGAGCGGCATCTATAGCCGGAAAAATGCGCGGCAGCCACAGAATCGACCAGTATTCGACAGTACGAATGCCGCGACTTTCCTCACGTTCAAGACCGACGCGGTTGTCGATCAGAAAGCCTGAAATGCCGGATCGCCATTTCGCCAGCCCGGTGCTTTCGTCAGGCTTAACGGCCAGATAGTTGGCGGGATGATTGTAAGTATCAAACGGCGAACATTCTCTAAGGTGCGCCGCCTGAGCAAAATCGCCGGTCTGTTCAGCCTTATGAATGCGTTTAAAGTAAATTTCGCGCCGCCAATCGTCGATGCCGGTCTCGCCGGCAACGCTGGTCATGCGATAGCCTGAAAGCGCCTCCACGCATAAAAACAAGCCGACGAGATTGCCCGCATAAGGCAGCGCCCGCAGCACTTCGAGGGTGCGGACATTACGCCCGTCATTCCACTCAAGGCCGATGCGGGGGCCGACTATCATGCCCAGAAAAAAAGGCGTGAACCCTCCGGGTTCGAAGCCCGCTTCGGCCATTTCCTGCTTGGTAAAAGTCAGCGGCACTTCGGATTCGCATTGCGGATCATCATTTCCGGCCATGACAAGCTGGGGTAATATGAACAATGCGGGAAGAAGCCAGCGTATGAGCGTTCGGAGTACGTTTTTTATCATTATAAATCTCCTGTTGTTCACCTTTCGGCGACAGCTAAAAAATGCGAGTTCTGAGTTCGTCACCCAGGAAATCCGCTGCTTTTTAGGTAATTGGAAAAGCCGTGGCTGTTACCAGCTACGACTCTACCCAGATGTTTTTGATTGATGATTTACCTGCATGATCGTTTTAAAACCGACTCCGGCCACGTGTGACATTTCGGGGGGGGGGAGTTTTAATAAATATCTTAGGCTTTGCAGTATGAAGGAACCCAGCTACGTTCAATCATATAATCAGGCAATTCATTAAAATCAAAAGCTATGCCGTCTTTTATCATCTGCTCAATGTTAAACAATTGCCCAACTTCAGGGATGTCATTAAAGAACAGCGTATAAAAAGGCTTAACCAGCCATTTTGAAACTTTCATGCCTATCGGGCCGATAAAATTTCTTCTTTGTCCGACATGGGCCACTTCATCAATGGTAATTTCAGCAAGCAATTCTTTTAAACGCTCACGAACTTCCGGTTCATCAGCCAGCACTTCATCAAACAGACGATGTAAATGGCAATAGAAAGTCACCCCCATCAATTCGGTGACGAAAGCCGGTGTGTCCATTAAAAAGCCGGGCAATTTGGGAAACTGTTCGTAGATTTTTTCTTTAATCGGCCCTAAAGGCACCCACTCCACTTTATCCAAACCGCAAGTGCGGAGCATTTCATCAAACAGGCGTACATGGCAAAATTCTTCGGCCAAATGTACCCGGCTGATCTTGTCTTCCACGGCATGTGAATTGGCCATATCGGGTACGGCATCCCAGGCGCCTTTAATGCCCACCCATTCATGCCTGGCAAACTTGTAGATACCTGTCAGCATCAGCATCATGCGATCCAGCGACTTAGGTTCATCTTGCATATCAACATAATTACGATAAAAAACCTCGGGATCGGCCAGTGGTTTACGCAATTTAACCGGGTTATCCTGGAAATGCTTCAGTCGAGTACGTTTTTTAGCTAAATCCTGCTCGTCTTCCAGCAATTCTCCGCCATGCTGCTGGCTAAACACCCAGTAAGTGACAAAATTTTCTTTTCTCTCTTGCTTTGTAGCAGGTGAAAAAATAGATAAATATTTAGCTGCTCTCATAATTTTTGATCCACAATGGTAATAAAGAGGGGTGGCTACAATCCGCAGATTGGAAACCTGTGAGGTGCGCTTTATATGTTTATTCGCTTTAATTCGGCCAAGGGATTGTAAAAATTCGCATCAATGGCCGCCAGTTCCGCTTCCGGATGCTGGGCCTCCATGACCTTTTTGATCAGTTCTTCGGAAGCCTTCTTGGCGTAAATCAAAATCAGATAACTACCGGCTTCCAGGTCGTTATGGAACAAGCCGATTTTTTTATTTTCCGAAGCGATTCCGGTCAAACCGCCTTCCCAAGCTCCGAATAAGGTCAGAGCGCCGATAATCGCGTAATAAACGATGCCTGGCATTTCCGGCCCGAAAGGTTTGGCGGCATCGACGTAGCCTGCTACGATCAATCCAACTGCAAAGCCGGCGATCCCGCCGATAATGCCGTAGCGCAGAATATCCAATTGTTCCAGGTAGTTGCTGGAATGGATTTTATCTTTTTTGAGTCCCGATTCATCCTTGCTCAGAACGTGTATGAACCAATCGTCTATACCGGCTTGATGTAAGTCATCGGTAATTTTACGGGTGCTGTCGAGCGTGGAGGTGAGGTAATAAAGACATTTCATCGATTTTCTCCGATTTGAGTGATAAATAGTGCCTTGCATCTGAATAGCATTTTCTTCACTATTGAAAATTCCGGCAGTTACGGCCATAAATCCGCCGGATTACTATTAAGTCGCTCAATAGAACGATACCTTACAAAAAATACCGTTTTGCTCAATCTATTAAGTTAAAAATCCATAGATTTCACCTGAGCAGATGTAAGAAGGCATAGAAACTGCTTGAATTATAATATACTGTAAGCAATAATACCCTTTGCTTACTATATATATGCGCAACTAACTAATGCATTCTAAATTCGGTTTTTTAAGTTACGAAATCAGCCACATCATTCGCCAACGCTTTAACAAGGAGGCGGAAAACATCGGCTTGACCCATGCCCAATGGCGAGCCTTGGTACATCTATCCAATAATGAAAACTGTCGCCAAATTGATCTGGCCGAAATCCTCGAAATCAAACCGATTACGCTGGTAAGGCAGATCGACTTGCTGGAAGAGGCGGGCTTGGTTCGCCGTAATAAAGACAGTGATGACCGGCGAGCTTACCGTCTGGAAATTACGGCCAAAGCGCTGCCCATCATGCAGGAACTCTGGGAAATTGCCGATGCGGTGGAAGCGGAGGTACTTAAAACCTTAACGCAACAAGAACGAGAACAAATGACCGCACTGCTGGAGCGCATTAAAACCAGCCTGGGTGAAACTATCTGAATTAATGGGCTTGGGCATTGAAAAGTATGCATAGACTGTCAAAGCCTCGCAAACAATGCCGCCCTAG
>CAZAUB010000098.1:6885-8125 GCA_964488195.1 uncultured Methylobacter sp.
CCTAGCATTCTCTTCCATCACTAATAACTTTTTATGCTCCCTGGCTGTGTTCCGGCATAGCCCTGTTTAACTTATAGGACTGACATGCTCTTTTTATCGAAAAAACAGGACTGGCTCGGCAACATCCGAGGCGATGTGTTGGCCGGCCTGGTTGTTGCCCTGGCCCTGATTCCTGAAGCCATTGCCTTTTCCATCATCGCCGGGGTCGATCCCAAAGTCGGGCTGTACGCCTCGTTCTGTATTGCAGTGATTACCGCGTTTGTCGGCGGCAGGCCGGGCATGATTTCGGCGGCAACCGGTGCTATGGCGTTACTGATGGTGACCTTGGTCAAGGATCATGGACTGCAATATTTACTGGCGGCGACGCTGCTGACCGGCGTTTTGCAAATTATCTCCGGATACCTGAAGCTCGGCAGTCTGATGAGCTTTGTGTCGCGTTCGGTGGTGACCGGTTTCGTCAATGCCTTGGCGATATTAATCTTCATGGCGCAGTTGCCGGAACTGACCCACGTCACTTGGCATGTTTACGCGATGACGGCGGGCGGACTGGCGATCATTTACCTGTTTCCATATATTCCGGTGATCGGCAAATCCCTGCCTTCGCCGTTGGTCTGTATTGTGGCGTTGACTGTGATCGCACTCTATTTACAGCTGGACATCCGCACCGTGGGCGACATGGGGGCATTACCCGACACGCTGCCGATTTTCCTATGGCCCGAAGTGCCGCTGACCTTAGAGACCCTGAAGATCATCCTGCCGTACTCAGTACCGTTAGCTGTCGTGGGCATGCTGGAATCCTTGATGACCGCCACCATCGTCGATGATTTAACGGACACGCCCAGCGATAAGAACCGCGAATGCAAAGGCCAGGGGCTTGCCAATATCGGCGCCGGATTGCTCGGCGGCATGGCCGGTTGCGCGATGATCGGGCAGTCGATTATCAATATCAAATCGGGCGGACGCGGACGTTTATCGACGCTATGCGCGGGTGTTTTTCTGTTAATCATGGTGGTTTTTCTGGACGAGTGGCTGTCCAAAATCCCGATGGCCGCGCTGGTTGCGGTGATGATCATGGTCTCAATCGGCACCTTCAGTTGGAGTTCTATCGTCAAACTGAAACAACATCCTTTGTCCACCAATATGGTGATGCTGGCGACCGTGATTGTCGTGGTCTGGACGCATAATCTAGCCTATGGCGTTTTTGTCGGCGTGTTGCTGGCATCCTTGTTTTTCGCCAACA